>JAYQWI020001002.1:0-7372 GCA_035871815.2 Candidatus Parabeggiatoa communis | reverse complement strand
GGACTTGTATAGCCGCACCGCCAGCTAATGCAATATCACAATGCTAATCTTGCAAACTTTGACAAACGAAATGAACCGCAACCAATGAGGTAGAACAAGCTGTGCTAACATTGACACTTGGGCCTTTTAGATTTATTTTGTGAAGAAAGACAGGTAGGCATAAAATCCTTATTATTGCCCATTAACAATTGAAAACGGCTGACAGATTGCATGAGCTTAGGATGGGGCATCAAGTTGTGCAGCAAATGGGTACTCAAAAACCCAGCCCCCACATAAACGCCAATTTGCCCTGTGTAGACATCAGGATTGTAGCCACTGTTTTTCTAATACTTCGGCCGCACATTCTAAAAAAAAACGATGCTGTGGCTCCGTGATTTCTGTTTCTTTAGGGGTTAAATCAAAAATCAGTTATCAGTTATCAGTTATCAGTTATCAGTTATCAATTATCAATAGACTTGTCCCTTTATAAGCTAAATTATTGATTTTGTGTACTGTATTTCAAAAAGTGACGTTATTTAGGGACAAGTCTAATTATTAGTTATTTTCTGTACACTCGACACTTTGTCTTGGGCTTAGGCCATTCCAAAAAAATAAAATACCCAAAACAACCACACTACTCTATGCATACAAATCTTATGTCACAAACTGTCTGCTCACGCAGAGCCGCAGAGCCGCAGAGAATGAAAGAAGATTGATTAAAGGTGTGGGTATTTTAATTTTTTGGAGTTACCTAACGAAACCGTTTTTATTATATCAAAAAATAGACCAAATATGATATTACTGGTTTTAATCAGATGCAGTTGCTCCTACAAAATTTAAAAAATTATTATCAATAACGTAGAGTATTTTTGAAACGCTTTGACAATTTATTAAATTATTGTGATTAAAAAAATATTTTGTAATGATAGCAACAGCACTTTTTTTAGTTAATGAATTGTCATTTTTTTTCAAATTGAAAATGAAAATGAGAATTATTCCCATAATGCGAAAGCGATAAACAAAATGCAAAAACGAGCCTTGTTCATCATTTACTCAACGGCGAGGGTGATTTTTGCTAGATGTGTACGTTGGAGGGGGGTTGTAAACCAAAAGAGGTTTCTTGAACTGATTTTGTCAATCATTTTTTGTTCTGATTTATAACATTAGAGAGTTAGCACATTGAAATGTGCTGAAGTTGAATTGACGTAGAAAATTATAAAACCAATCTCACGCTTCGAGCAAAGGCGCAAAGGTACTCAGTTAGCGTAGCTTCCCTTCTGTTCTTAGCGTCTTAGCGGCTTTGCGTGAGATTAAAAAGCCCTTTTTTCCATCCCCTTGTTCAGATAACTAAACCGAACATAACACTATTGGATTGCCTTCCTCTAATCTCATCACCGACTGAGAAATTGGCTTCAACATCTCGATATCGGAACCCGCAATCAAACTCTCATTACACACACCAAGAGCCAGCGGACAGCCTCGACTGCCCACCATAAGCATTTCTTCAGGCTGCGAAATTAGCAGCATCATCGCAAAACGCCCACGCAAGCGCAGGAGCACTAATTTCATCGCTTCAGCCGGAGAAATTCCCACTTCCAGATAGCGATTCAAAAGCATATAGATCAGTTCTTCATCCGTTTTGCTCTCGAACTTATAGCCGAGTTTCAACAAATATTCCAGAATACAAGGCGCATTATCCAGTCTACCCACATAAGCTACAGCCAGCTTATCGCTCTTCAAAAGTCTTGGAAGAGGTGTCACACCAGCCGGATCGCCTGAAGCCAATATCGCAATCCCTAGCTTCGCCGGGTAATTGGGTAGCTGAGTGGATAAATATTGTACAGAACCAGATGCTTGCCGTATTGCACCTTTTGAAGTAGTCAATCCAATCCAATAAGACTCACCATATTCCGCTTCCAAGCGTTGCAACCCATCAAGCAAAAGAGGTGTCACATCAGACTGATTATGGATACCTAAAATCATAAGAATGTCTCCTGATTACTCAAAATAAAGAAAAGGAGACCTTAACATAATCAGTTCAAAAATAGAAGCTATTTTTTATAAAAAGTTACAATTAAATATTACAGAAATAGCAAGCAGAAGGCAAAGACTTTGGTTCGCCCTGACAGACAACATTTAATGCTTAACCGCATAACTTGAATAACACCTAAAATCATCGCTTGCCCGGAAATGTTTTATAAACACGACAACCGCAATCTGAATGCTTCAGATGTTGTCACATTTGACTTTAATTTCATCGAAGCCGCAGAAAATCATGCACACCCATTTTCAATCAAAAGACTGTTGAAGATATCGAGTCACCTTATCTGAAACGCATCCCTATTATTCAATTCCACATCAATTTTCAATTCCACATCAATTTATCAATTATCAATTCTTATTAATTCTGTCACATTTAAATTCACGTCAAGATGCAAAGTTTCAATTTAAGATTAATGAACAAAAGAACAAAAGCGTTTTTAGCGCAAAGCGTGATAAATCAATCTGACAAAATCAGAATATTCAACGATATTAATAAAATCAAGCATTTAAAACGCATCATCGAATAACCTAAAAAAACGGACTGAAATAGTGCTGTAATAAACTGTAATAATTCGCCATTCGCTTAATAATTTTTTTATTTTTTGAAATAATTCATTTAAATCTTAGTAAAATCAAAGCTTTACCCTATCATATCAATAAAATCAATAAGTTATCTATTTAATGAATAAAATCATTAAGTTATAAACCATCAAGTGGCACATTTCATTTTTATTTTTGACAATGAAAATATAATTTTATTGTTTATCAATAACTTATCTTGTTTAAATGGAAAATAATAAATTGTAATAAACAATTATTACCCCTTACTAACCATTTACCCCTCAAAATTCCCATAAAAAATAGAGTGCTTTACCCTGTAGGCTGCATTGAAAATAAACAGAATAATCAGTTAATTAAACTATTTTTTGCAAATAAAAATTATGATTTGCAGGGTTATTTAAAATCCGTTGTAAATTTTAAGACGTTGATAATATTAATAATATTGATGAAGTCATTGAAATAAATTATTTTTTAAATTATAATAAAAATATGTTTATTTCTTTTTTATAACGGATTAAATATAAAAAATCTAATAAAAATGAATAGCTTACCTTATCAAAAAAGGAATTGAATAGAAAATAACTTTTGCCAACAGTCGCCAACAGTCAAGACCAACTGTAACCAACAGTAACCAACTGTAATAAACTGTAATCAACAGTAACATTTTGTAACACACACACCAATCTATTTAGTTTAAAATGCTGCGTCATTTACAAAAAAAATCTTAATTTAGTAAATAGTTATCAGTTATTTATTATCACAAGCTAAATATATTATTGATATACAAGGCTGAAGCGTTATCCGTTATGCGTTATCTTTAACGGATGATTCTTCTCAATCTTATATATATAATTGAATAATGGAATAATGAACATGAACACCCTTCAATTTTTAGTTAACAATCAAAACCGACAACAACCCTTATTAATTAATATATCAATCCTAGCGATAGGATTATTTTGGGCCATCACAACTCTAGCTGATGTGAACATTGAACAAAATACAGAACAATCAGTTCAGACAGCGCGTTACTGTGGCACTTCCACTTCAAATCAATCGACACGAAAAACGGCCGTAGCCAAATCGACTGTTTTCAGTCAATTACAAAAAGAGCCCCTATTTAAGCCAGGCCTCCAAAAAAAGCAGCAAACGGCTTGTTCTGCACTGTCTTCCCAAAGCGCCAACCAATTACGCGCTGACAGAAGCGCCTTTCTAATTGATATACGTGATAATCAAGCCTTTCAACGCTACCATATTCCCGGTTCACTGAATATTCCAGTACATACCCTTAAAACCAAAACCTTCCTCAAATCAAAACACCTGATCCTGCTCAATGAAGGGCATAGCACACTAGAAACGCTATGCATCGCATTACAGCAAGCTGGTTTTCGCCAAATTTCCATTTTACAAGGTGGGCTCAACCAATGGCTCAAGCAAATCGGCCCCCTACCAGGCAATCTCATCGCACAACATAATAATAATCAAATTACCCCCGCCCAATTTTTCAAAGAACGGGATTATCCACACTGGTTAGTCGTCAATATGGCTTCCCCGAACCAACGACTCTCCCCGGCAGTTCTGAATTTATCGCCATCAGACGACAACTTTGTCAAACAACTCACCCAAGCCGTCGCCAAGCGAATTGAGACAACGGGCACTGCGCCTTATATATTAATAATCAGTACACAAGGAGAAGCGTATCCCAAAGTACAAGCCCAACTACGCAACACCGATTTATTCAATGTTTTCTATTTACAGGGCGGCATCCAAAGCTATCAACACTTTATCCAACAACAAGCCAGCATGAACGCTTACGTGTCCACCGTACAAACCGCCACATCCTGTGGCAAACCGGTTAATCAATGCCAACCTTGATCAGTTATCAGTTATCAGTTATCAGTTATCAGTTATCTATTAATTATCACTAGAAGGAAAAGGATTTTGCGACCCGCTTTCGTTCCAAATTTATTTTGCCAAGGCTTTCGTTCCAAATTTATTTTGCCAAGGTTTTTCGTTCCAAATGCTTATTAATAAAATAAGGTAAAAGCAATATCTTGTGCTTGCCTGCCTCACTGATGAAGATGATGAGAAAAACAATATTAATAATTATTGGCCTATTCTGCTTAGCCACGACAGTGGTATGGCATCGGCCGAACCCCGAAGTTGTTCAAATACCGTCGCCACCCGTCAAATCAGAAATCAATGAGAAAGCGACTCAAAAACCGCTTGAGCAAACGGTTCAATACCAATACGAGATACCACGCACCTTGCGTTATAGTTTTACCTTAAAAAATACCGGCCATCGTCTACTCAAAGAAGCCGAATTTTGGGCCCCTGCGCCAGTCAAACAAACCGCGACTCAAAAAGTCATGGAAATTGAAACCTCGCATCCACACGAGAAACTCACTGACACGTTAGGAAACCAAGTACTACATTTTGTTTTGAGCACTATTCCGCCTTACGCGAGTAAACAGGTGAGTGTGACGATTGAATTAAGAGTGGCCAAAAAACTCAACCCTATACCAGCGCAGCCACAATGGTTTATGGATGACGAACCGTTTATCGAAGTCTCACATCCTAAAATACAGGCCACTGCCAAAAGACTAGAAACAAAAGAAAAATTGCTCACCACGCGCACTATTTTTAATTGGGTAGCCACTCATATCCAATACGCAGGCTACCTTCGCGAAAACCGCGGAGCCCTTTATGCTCTAGTCAACAAACGCGGCGATTGCACAGAATACATGTCATTATTTACAGCACTCACCAGAGCCAATGGCATACCAACACGAGCAATAGGCGGTTATGTATACAGCGACGACGCGATTTTAAGGCCCGAAGATTATCATAACTGGGCAGAATTTTACCTGGATAACAAATGGCAGATAGCCGATCCCCAAAATAAAGTCTTTAGGGAGAAACAATCGAATTATATTGTCATGCGTATTATTTCAAACCAATCAAAACTCGCTATCTCGCCTCGTTTTTGGTCATCCAATCAGGATTTGAAAGTAAAAATGAATTAAGTAGATAATGCACAAGAGATACAAAGCGAAACCTAAGATATAAACTGAGTACGCTTGCGTTTGCGTCTTTTGCGTCTTTTGCGTGCGTCTTTTGCGTTTATCTTTTTATATTAAGAAAGCCACCAAACTTTATTTAAACCACAAGTCATAAAAAAATGAAAAAAATCAATCCAAGTTATTATTTTTACTGGAAAACCGCATTATCATCAATAATATTGGGCTACCTATTTTTACTGTTACCCCAATTTGCCCACGCCGCAGAATCACTCTGCGCGGTAGTCAAAATTGAAATTCAACAAGAATTAACACTAGAACGTCAGGCCTTTGACGCACAAATGCGAATCAACAACGGCCTGTCTAATCTACAATTAGAAAATGTTGAAATCAATATCACCTTTGCCGATGAAGAGGGTAACGGTGTGCGTGCGACTTCCGATCCCAATGACACAACGGCCTCATTCTTCATGCGTGTTGATTCAATGGATGGCATCGCTGATATCAGCGGCAGTGGTACTGTACCCCCAGCTTCTAGCGCCGAAATTCACTGGCTGATCATACCCGCCCCCGGTTCAGGTGGTGTCGTACCTTCAGGCACCTTATATTATGTCGGGGCAACTTTAGAATACACCTTAGGCGGGGAAGCGCATACCACGCAAGTCACCCCCGATTACATCTTTGTCAAACCACAACCCTTATTAACCCTGGATTACTTCCTGCCCCATGAAGTCTATGCTGATGATGCCTTTACACCTGAAATAGAACCGCCTGAACCCTTTAACTTAGGCGTGCGCGTTAAAAATGACGGCCACGGCCCGGCACATCATCTCAAAATAGATTCCGCACAGCCCCGTATTATAGAAAATGAACAAGGCCTCTTAATTGGTTTTCAAATCTTGGGCAGTAGCGTCAATGATCAACCTGTCACCCCCAGCTTATTAGTAGACTTTGGCGAAATTGAAGCACAGCAATCCGCTGTAGGGCGTTGGCAAATGACGACCACCCTATCTGGTCAATTCACCGAATTCACCGCCGATTTCTCTCACGCTGACGAATTAGGTGGTGAACTCACCTCCTTATTGCAAGCCACTAATACCCATTTATTAATAAAAGAAGTTCTCGTCGATTTAGCAGAGCGCGATGACATTCGAGATTTTCTCGCTAAAGACGGTGACACCATACAGGTTTACGAATCTCATGGCCTAGACACCCTGGTCAACGATCATTCAGCAGTTGCCAGCTTACAACCCGTCAATCAAACCGAAACTCAAATCACTTACGATCTCAACGCCCCCGTCACGGCTGGCTTGTTATATGTCAAACTCTCAGCACCTCACCAAGGCCACCAAGCCATTGAAAGTGCAATACGTTCTGACGGCAAAGTCTTACCCTTAGACAACGTTTGGATATCCAAAACCCGTCGTGAAGCAGATAATGAGTGGGACTATTTTATTAACCTATTCGACACCAATAGCCCCGGCCAATATCAACTCACCCTCACCACCGTCGAAAACACCGATCCCAAACCCCCAGTTTGGCAATTTATTCCGGATCGCACCACCCGGGAAACGCAACGCATCGCCTTCCTAGTCGAAGCCAGTGCCTCGAATGGCACAATACCTTCCCTAAGAGGGTGTGTGAAAAGTAGTTACCCAGGAGCCAAACGATGGAGCATGAGTTGAATCATGGAAAGATAAATCATGTTTTCACTTGATTCGGAGAGTTGTTCATAATCTTTGCTCAAGCGTCGATAACGCCCTAACCAT
>JAYQWI020001001.1:0-6279 GCA_035871815.2 Candidatus Parabeggiatoa communis | reverse complement strand
CTGGATATTGTCCATCAGGATGGAAAATGGACAATAATATCAAGTTTTCCACCTTTAGATTCTATATAACGGCGTAGCATATTAATATACAAATCTGTACTACGTTCTAACTGAGAAATACTAGCTAGTTCAAGATGCAATAGGTTTGCTAATTGTTCTTGGGATAAATGCCAAGCTTGTCGAATGTCCCGAATGGGTGTATCAGCTAATGCACTTTGGGTATGTGCTTGGACATATACCGCCGTTTCGTTTGAATTGGTATGGTGCAAATTAAGCTTATCCACGTTCAATCTTTTTTCTACTTCTTCAAGGCTCGGTGGTCGTTCACCTTCAAAAGTTTGCGCTTCGTTTTCAAGTTCAAATTCAAGCGGGTTATCCAATAAACGCTTGTCCTCGTCATCGAAGGGTTTTAAAGCGGCAAGCCGGATAGAAGCATAATCTGAAAATAGTGCTTTTTCTTCCTCATCACTCAAGTTAGGTATTTTGGAATCATTCGGAAAATAATCAATCATATTTATACCTCTTTTATACAATAACATTTAGGATAATGCTTTGATGTCTTCAATGTAAATCCATGTCGTTGGTAAATTTTAACAAGATGTTCCAATGGTTCCACTAAGACTAAATGTTTTTTGCCTAGTGCTTTTGCATATTCAGTTCCCGTTTTTATGGCAATAGTGATTATTTTTCCTTCTAAAGGATGTTTGACGGGTGAACCTTGTAAACGATAAATGGCATTATGTGTAGAACCTTTTGAAGGTTTTCCGATTGCTAATCCACATAGAATGTTATCACTCCATATAGCAAGCTCAAATCGGTTCGGCACATTAGACATTTCTCGTATGGTATTAACCCAATTCCAAAGTAATTCTTCTTTTGTGAAACGTTTCCTCTCAGCTAACCTTGGATGCCATTGTTCTCGCCAAGCCTTTAATGCATTAATGTCTATATGAGTCAATTGTATCGGTTTTTGAAATCTGTCAGTTAATTCTATTTCGACTTTTTGATAAACTTTTTTTCTAAGCTCATTATATTGTTTTTTAGCTTCCTGATAATTCAAATTTTAATCCTCGTAAAAAGTCATCATGAAAAGCATTGACTATTTATCCTTAAATTCAGATAGTCGCAATGGTTTATTTACCACTTTGGTAGGTTTAGCTGGTCTGCGAATAGCGAAGCTCTATCCACCCTACATACACCTAACCGTTTTTGACAGATTGTCTTATTTTACAACCCAATCACTTCAATATCAGGCACTCATCAATATCATTTTGACAAACTATCCAATAATCACTACAACAAATCCATTGCTCATGATTACCGATTTTTAGATTGATAATGCAAGAGATGCTTCGATTTTGATAGAGGAGCCTAGCGTCTTTAGCGTTTAGAAATGTAGGGTGGGTAGAACGGAGTGAAACCCACCGGTTTTTCTCATAACAGGTGGGTAGAGCGGAGCGAAACCCACCCTACAACATTAATTAATGCTTAATTAACTCGATAATGTCATATTTCCCTATTCATGGGCATGGTGGGTTTAGCTTCGCTGGCCTTCGGCTCCGCTACGCTCCTACCCACCCTACATGTGACATTGTCAAATTAATCATTAGGCAATAATTTGACGGGTTTGCCTTCCGATTCGGAGTCAATACTGATTTCGTTGGTAAAATAAGCGGAAGGATCAGGTAACGGATTACCGGCTTTGTCTACTGCTAGACTGTTCGCGACAATGAAGTGTAAGGGTTCTTGTCCATTGAAAATCACGCTGCCATCCTCTAAACGATAGCCTGTATAGATAATAAATTCACCGGATATCAGGTTCGTCACATAGCCTTTGGGAATGACAGTGATATCCAATGTTTCTGGTAAAGTGTCGTATTGCTCAAAAGCTTGTATCTGGCTTAAATTACCCTGTTCTAACGGTTGCCAATCGCCTTGTGCATCACGGTAATAGGATAATTGGGTACCAGAGTGCTTTTGTATAGCCAGTATTAAGAGTTCCGCTGATGAACCAATGTGTTGTGGTGCGACATCAATATGGGCGGTTATGCCGATTTCATCAGATTGAACAACAGTCAAATGGTTTCCTGAGCGACTACATTCTGGTTCGTTGTCGCAAGTCTTATCTGAGGTGACGCTAATCGTGCCAGTGAAACAAGCCCCGGTTTGATTAATGAGATTGCCAGCTTGATCTATGCCCTGTGCATTGCCACAGGTGAGTTTACGCACTGTGATATTGAGGGTAGCTGTGCTGGGAGGCTGGCCACTGTCACTGATAACGAGGCGTGTCGTACCCCGGTTGATGCCGGTTAAGAGCAGTATGTCGTTATCGCTATAGCTAAAATTGACGAGGTCGCTATCGGGTTTTTCTGTGAGAGTACGTTGCCCATTGCCGCCTTCGATATTGAATATTGTGACGGTGTCGCCTACTTCTAATGTCAGGGATTGCGCTGTCGGTGACAGCGGGGGGGCCTTGACTACGGTTGTTTCACTGACACTATTATTCTCCTCTTCTGGATCAAGTGTTGTGGCACTGATTGTCGCCGTATTCGTGATACTACCAGCAGCAGCATCGGGTGCAGTCACATTAAGGATGATAGGGTTAGCTGCACCCATACTCAAGCTAACAAGTTGACATTTTACTGTGTTCCCTGAGTCATTGCAAATCCAATCTGTACCATTAGCACTGATAAAGCTCACGCCTTCAGGCAAAATGTTTGTGACTTTCACATTGTCTGCCATATCCTGGCCAGCATTATTCACTGTCAAAGTATAGCTAAAGTCAGTATTCGTTAATACCGGATCACTAGAATCTGTCTGAGTGATTGATAAATCAGCTTGGGCTGCCTCTACTTGTGTCGTTTCACTGCTGGTATTGTTATCCTTGGCCGAATCAAGCGTTATTGCACTGACGGTGGCTTGATTCGTCAGACTGCCAGCTATGTTGGGTGCGATGACATTGAGGGTGATGGCCTTAGCGGCACCACTTGCCAAATTGTCCAGCGTACAGATGATTTGGCCTCTGGATTCATTACATTGCCAATCTGTTCCGTTCACACTGTCAAAAGTCACACCGTTTGGCAATGTGTTTATTACCATGAGGCGTTGTGCGAGGTTTGGGCCAGCATTTTGGATTGTCAGGGTGTAGCTGAAACGACTATTGCTCAATATGGGATCGCGGGAATCCGTTTGAGTTAGGGATAAATCAGCCTTTGGGAAGGGCGTATCAACCACAACCGTGCTGATCGTGCTGTTTTCACTGAGGTTGTCCTGCGTTTCTGGATCGGTTGTTTCGGCATCGACTGTTGTTGTGGTGTCAATACCATAAGCAATATTTTCTCCGGCTAGATTGATCGTCAGGGGTTTCATTTCATTGAGTTCCAGACTAGCAAGCGTGCAGGTTATTTGGCGACCTGATTCTTGGCATGTCCAGTCATTGCCACTGGCACTGACGAAACTGACCCCTTCTGGCAAAGTCTCGGTAATCACGATATTTGTCGCGGTATCCGGGCCATTATTATTCACTGTCAGGCTGTAGCTTAAACTATCGTTACTGAATACAAGGTTGTTGGAATGCGTTTTGGTTAGTGATAAATCAGCCTGAGCATCAGGTTTGGGGGGTAGCGTCTCCACCGTTGTCTTTTCAGTCGTACTGCTGTCATTCGTCTCCGATTCATTCGTGGTTGGGGTAGTCGTCGTGTTGGGATCGCCAGTGGGCGTCGTCACAGTGCCAGTGGCATCCGTTTTGGGTGGCGAGGCTGAATCCACGGTTGTGTTAGGTTCCCCAGTGGGAGTCGGCACAATAGTAGGATCAGTGGCATCCGTTTTGGGTGGCAAGGGTAAGTCCACGGTTGGCTTGGTGTTATCCGTTCCCGATTCGGTGGTTGCGACAGTGATTGAGGTGTCTTCACGGGTGCTATTGTTATCGGTATCTGGATCGGCCGTTTCGGCACTCACTGTCGCCGTATTAGTGATACTGCCAGCAGTACTGGGTGCCGTCAGATTGAGGGTAATGGGATTAGCCGCGCCCATACTGAGACTGGCAAGCGTACAGCTTACCTCGCTACCTGACTCTTGGCATGTCCACTCCTTGCCATTGGCACTTTCAAATATCACGCCCTTTGGTAAGGTGTCTATCACTTTGATCGTGTTTGCCGTATTTGGGCCCGCATTCTTGACATTAAGGGTATAGCTCAACTGATGGCCGGTCTTCACTGGATCGCTGGATTCTGTCTGGCTGATCGACACATCAGCCTGAATCGGTACTTTCACTGTCGTGGTTTCACGGATACTATTGTTGCCCGTATCTGGATCACCTGTCGTTGCGTAGACTGTGGCCGTATTGGTGAACTTGCCAGCCGTACTCGGTGCCGTGACATTGAGGATGATAGCACTTGTGCTGCCTACACGCAGATGATCAAGTAGACAGGTTACCTTATGACTTGATTCTTGGCAGTGCCAACCATTGCCCTGGACACTGACAAAATTTAAACCACTGGGCAAAGTGTCTATTACTTCTAGATCGGAAGCCGTATTTGGCCCTGCATTGCTGACTGTCAAAACGTAGCTAAAACTTTGTCCCGTTTTCACCGGATCGCTGGAGTCCGTTTTGGCTATTGATAAATCGGCCGTTGATGACGACGTTGATGTGGTTGGTGGCGGAGCAGGTGGTGGAACGGGATCGGGTTCCGGTTCTGCCGGTTCTTCCGGTGGTAGTACTGGTATATTGACCGTTGTACTTTCACTGACGTTATTATTACTGGTATCCGGATCCGCTGTCGTTGCACTGACTGTGGCCGTATTAGTCAGATTACCCGCCGTGCCCGGCGCTGTGAGATTAATCGTTATTGGATTAGCCGCGCCGGTATTGAGACTAGCGAGGGTACACGTCACCGTACCGGCCGTTTGATTGCAAGTCCAATCCGTGCCACTGGCACTACCAAAGGTGACATTACTGGGCAAAGTATCTATGACTTGCACATCGTTTGCCGTAGCGGGGCCGGCATTATTCACGGTTAGGGTGTAGCTGAAACTGTCGCTAGTCGAAATGGGATCGCTAGAGTCGGTTTGCGTTATTGATAAATCAGCTTGTGATGATGCCGTATTGACTGTCGTACTTTCACTGACATTATTATTACTGGTATCCGGATCCGCTGTGGTTGCAGTGATTGTGGCCGTATTCGTGAGACTGCCCGCCGTGCCCGGCGCAATCAGATTAATCGTAATGGGGTTAGCCGCACCAGTATTGAGACTAGCGATAGTACAAGTCACGGTAGCAGCCGATTCATTGCAAGTCCAATCCGTGCCACTGGCACTGCTAAAAACCACATTGCTTGGCAGTGTATTGGTCACTTGTACATCAGTGGCCGAATCAGGCCCCGCGTTATTGACAATTAAGGTATAACTGAGAGCCGCTCCAGTGAAGACGGGATCGGTAGACTCGCTTTGAGTAATCGACAAATCAGCTTGTGGCAAGACGTTTACCGTCGTATTTTCACTGACATTATTATTACTGGTATCCGGATCAGTTGTCGTTGCACTGATTGTGGCCGTATTAGTAATATTACCCGCCGTTCCCGGAGCAGTCAGATTAATCGTAATGGGATTAGCCGCGCCCACATTTAGACTGGCAAGCGTACAAGTTACTGTGCCAGTCGCTTCATTGCAAGTCCAATCCGTGCCAGTGGCACTACCAAAAACGACACCACTGGGTAAGGTATCAGTCACTTGTACATCAGTGGCCGAATCAGGCCCCGCGTTATTGACAATTAAGGTATAACTGAGAGCCGCTCCAGTGAATACGGGATCGCTAGACTCGGTTTGAGTAATCGACAAATCAGCTTGTGGCAAGACGTTTACTGTCGTGGTTTCACTGGTATTATTATTACTGGTATCTGAATCCGCTGTGGTTGCACTGATTGTGGCCGTATTCGTGAGACTACCCGCCGATCCTGGAGCCGTGACGTTAATCGTAATGGGATTAGCCGCGCCTACGTTTAGACTGGGAAGCGTACAAGTCACCGTACCACTTGATTCATTGCAGGTCCAATCCGTGTCAGTGGCACTACCAAAAACAACACCACTGGGCAAGCTATCAGTCACTTCTACGGTGCTTGCCGGATTAGGCCCCGCGTTATTGACAGTTAAGGTATAACTGAGGGCCGCTCCAGTGAAAACGGGATCGCTAGACTCGGTTTGAGTGATCGACAAATCAGCTTGTGGCAAGACGTTTACCGTCGTCGTTTCACTGGTATTATTATTACTGGTATCCGAATCCGC
>JAYQWI020001000.1:0-1969 GCA_035871815.2 Candidatus Parabeggiatoa communis | reverse complement strand
CATCAATAAAATGACGGGTATGAGAAATAAACTCATCAGAAGGATAAGCTTGAGTAGCCATATCACTGTGTTCATAAAAATAGCGGATTTGTTCTTCCAAAGGAAGCTGATTGAACTGTTCAAATGGAACTGGAAAATCAATATTGCTATCAAGCCCAAGCGCATACGCGATGACTCTCACATCATCTGAATCTTTATTGTCTATCAAAACCTGATCTGGACCAACCGTATCCATCATAAATAGCAATGCGACCTCTTGTCCCAAAGTACTCAGTTGCTGTGCCATCTCAAAAGCCACAAGGCCACCAAACGAATGGCCTCCAAGGATATAAGGCCCATCAGATTGGAACATTCGTAATGCGTTTAGATAGTGAGTTGCCATTTCTTCAATTTGAGTCAATGGTTGTCCTTCTCCATCGACCCCTTTCGCCTTGAAAGCGTAAACAGGTTGTTCACTGTCTAAACGACGCGCCAAATCGCGGTAAAGGTAAATCTGTCCTCCAATGGGATGAATCAAAAAAATAGGTTGTCTTAGTGAGTTGCCCGCTTGGATTTCCACCAGTGAATGGGGCAATGCCTGTAAGTCAAGGCCAACCTTAACATCGTTTACGGCTTGGATTGATTCAACCAAAGCAGCGATAGTGCGATTTTCTAATAAACTATGGGCAGATAATTCGATCTGAATGCTTCTTCGTAATTCAGCAACGAGCTGAACAGCCATCAGGGAATCCCCCCCCAATTCAAAGAAATCATCGAAAATGCTTATGTTTTCAATGCCAAAAAATTTATGCCAGACTTCAATAATGGCTTGTTCAAGCTCGTTGTGGGGAGTCTGAGTCGCATTAGTAGCCTGTTTGAATTGCGACTGCGCGTGTCCAGATAAACGTGCTGATGCTGATTCTTTCAAGAAATTCAGTATGGTGTTCTGTTCAATTTGTGCTTGTAAACTGCGTGTTGAGACCGCGACTTGAGAGTGTGTAGTGTGTAGAATGCGGTTAAAAGCTTCAATACCCTCAGCGGGTAGTAGCCATTCTTTGATACCGATATTTTCTTTATACACGTTGACATTAGCCGCTGCAACTGTTTCTTCATGCCGAAAAGTCACATCCTGTTTATGAGTACTTGCCGAATCGTCTATATTGATTAAAGCCTCACCAGACAATGTGTTTAAGAGTGTCTCTTTATCCTGTAAAGAAACCACGATCTTACCGATATGTTTTGCCTTCTCCATATATTTAAAGGCATCGGCTACTTTTGTAATAGGAAAAATTTTATAAGGGAGTGGACTCAACTTGCCTTCTTTAAAATATTGTATGAGTTCGCTGAACAAAGAACGAAAATGAGCGCTATCATGATCAAGATCAATAGCAAAAAACGAAAGCCCTTTTTGAAAAGGGAGCAAACTCAAAGCACTATTCTCATAGATATCTCGCTTCCCCAATTCCAAAAAACGTCCTGCGTATGCTAGTAATGAAAGACTGGTTGATATAAATTCAATTCCCCCTAATGAGTTTAAAACCACATCCACACCTTTTCCCTCAGTGCATTTCATGACTTCATCAGCAAAATATAATGTTCTAGAATTCATGACATGCTCAATACCAAGAGCATGTAAAAAGGATCGTTTTTCAGGGTTTCCGGCTGTCGCAAAGATTTCAGCACCTATCATTTGGGCTATTTTGACCGCTGCCAAACCCACGCCTCCAGCTGCTGAAGGAATCAAAACCCGTTCGCCTTTAGAAAGACGTGCTAGATAATGTAAGGCATGGTAGGCCGTCATAAAAGCACCCGGTAGGGTTGCGGCTTCCTCCAAATTGAGAGATTCAGGTTTAGGCACAACATACGAAACTGAAGTTGTTTTATAGGCACTAAAACAGGCAGCATCTTTTACAAAAGCAATCACTTCATCGCCTATCTGAAAACCCTCAACGCCTTTTCCAATAGCGGTGATATGACCAGCACATTCAGA
>JAYQWI020000999.1:0-5951 GCA_035871815.2 Candidatus Parabeggiatoa communis | reverse complement strand
AAAACCGCAAAATAAATTTTGCACTCCAAAACACCGCAAAATAAATTTTGCACTCCAAAAAACCGCAAAATAAATTTTGCACCCCAAAAAACCGCAAAATAAATTTTGCACTCCAAAAAACCGCAAAATAAATTTTGCACTCCAAAAAACCGCAAAATAAATTTGGAACGATAATGATTTGTACTTAGCTTCGCTGACCTTCGGTTCATTCAATCGGGAAACGCTATAACGAATTTTGTTTATTTAAAATAAGAAAAAAGCCTCATTATTTAATGGTGTCCCCAAAATCCGTTACAATCAGAAATAATCAAATCTTTTAGTCGCTGGCAGATTCAAAGGTGTTATCTATCAGCGGCTGGGCATCGACTTGCGGAACATGACACGACGTACAGAAATAAAGCCTATTATCTACCGTGTCCAATACCTTGCCATTGCGATCCTTTAAATGAGTTGGGCTCAGTGTTTTTTTGTGACAAGTCAAACACTTGTTACCTTCCAGGGTAATTTTATACCCTTCAATAAAATGGGGAATCAGCGGTGCTTGCTGTTCATAAGTGGGTAAAAATGTCTGGAAATCAGAAGGCACCCTTTTCCACTCTGTTATTGCGGATAATTCTGAAATGGGGTGATCACCACGCAATGATTCCACTTTGCCCTCTTCTTCCGAAAAGGCGAGTTGAGGAACATAAGATAATGTTCCTAAAACAAAAACTAATCCAAACACGAATGACTTTTTCACAGTGTATTCTCCTCGATCTATAACACACCTCTAATAAATTAAGGGCAACCACAAGGGATTGCCCCTACTGTTAAATAACCTTTTTTAATCCTTAAACCCTTTCAATTTTAACCGCACATTTTTTGAAGTCGGTTTCTTTTGAGATTGGACAAGTTGCATCCAAGGTTAATTTGTTGATTAGACGGCCCGCATCAAAAAACGAGACAAAAACTAGCCCTTCTGGTGGCCGATTTCTGCCCCGTGTTTCAACATTGATGATAATTTCACCACGTCGCGTCATCATTTTTGCCGGCATTCCCCGTCGTAAGCCTCGCCTTTTGGCATCTTTGGGATGCATCTCGACTATGGCATCGGGGTAAGCTTGGTAGAGTTCTGGAACACGCCGCGTCATAGAGCCTGCCATCCAGTGTTCTAACACGCGCCCCGTGCAAAGCCATAAATCATATTCTTCATCTGGCTCCTCTGCTGCTGGTTCATAAGGTAATGCAAAGATTTTCGCTTTGCCATCGGCATTACCATAAAACTGTATCCCTGCACCCTTTTCTACGATGATGTCATAGCCATCATCATCACTGCTACTCTCACGGTAACGCCAAAGGGTTTCACGGATTTCCCCGTCTTTATAAGTGATTGGCCAGCGATAGCCACGCGAGTTATGGTAATCATCAAATTTAGCGAGTTCATGCCCTTTTTTGGGGCCCTCTAAACTAAAGCGGCGATACTCTTCGTAAAGGCCTTTTTGAAGATAAAAGCCAAAATCGGCCATTTCGTCATTGTCGTAACGGTTACCCTCTGCATCCATCACATCTTGCACGGGATATTGGTCAACAGCCCCATTCGCAAACAAAATGTCGTATAGCGTTTTACCCTGATATTCTGGTTTTTTGTCAAGCAATTCTTGATCCCAGACTTCTTCTACTTTGAATCGCTTGGAAAATTCAACGACTTGCCATACATCCGATTTCGATTCGCCCGGTGCCTTGATTTGTTGCCGCCAGAACTGGGTACGCCGTTCAGCATTACCATAAGCCCCTTCTTTTTCTACCCACATCGCCGTCGGTAAAATCAAATCTGCAGCCATGCCGGTGAGCGTGGGATAGGGATCGGAAACGACAATGAAGTTCTCTGGATTACGATAGCCTGGATAGCCCTCTTCATTCAGGTTAGCTGCGGCTTGCAAGTTGTTATTGCATTGCACCCAGTAGGCATTGATTTTGCCCTCTTTAAGCATACGACTTTGCAAAACCGCATGATACTGCGCCACTCCGTTGAGCGTACCTTCGGGCAATTGCCAGATGTTTTCAGAAAAGGCGCGATGTTCTGCGTTCGCCACGACTAAATCCGCTGGGAGGCGGTGCGCGAAAGTGCCCACTTCGCGGGCTGTGCCACAAGCTGTCGGTTGTCCCGTTAAAGAAAAGGGCCCATTACCTGGTTCGGCGATTTTACCCGTTAGCAAGTGAACGTTATAACACAGTTGATTAACCCAAGTGCCACGACTGTGCTGGTTAAAGCCCATTGTCCAGTAAGAGACGACTTTAATATCAGGATCAGCGTAGATTTGAGCGAGGGCTTCTAACTCTTCCTTGGGTACGCCAGAAAGTTTGTGAACTTTGTCTAGCGTGTACTCAGCAACAAATGCTTTATAGTCATCAAAAGTCGCCTCTTTGGAACCGCCCGCTGCCGCTGCGTTTTCCGCTGCCTGTTCTTTTGGGTGTTCAGGCCGTAGGCCGTAACCAATATCCTGATTACCAATAAGGAAGTTAATATGTTGACTAACAAATTCCTCGTTGACGTAATTGTTTTCGATGATGTAGTGAGCAATATAATTAAGAATGGCCAAATCGGTTTGTGGCGTAAAAACGATGCCAAGATCGGCTAAATCAAAGTTGCGGTTTTTTAAAGTAGACAATACCGCGACTTTGACATGGGGTGCCGTTAAGCGACGATCTGTGAGACGCGCCCACAAAATAGGGTGACACTCGGCCATGTTAGCACCCCATAATACAAAAGCATCGGCCTGTTCTAAATCATCATAACAACCCATCGGTTCATCCGCGCCGAAGGTACGAATAAAAGCGGCGACGGCGGAAGCCATACAATGACGTGCATTAGGCTCAATATTATTAGAACGAAAGCCTGCCTTCATCAGCTTGACCGCAGCATAGCCATCCCATACGGCCCATTGTCCAGAACCAAACATACCCACGGCCGTTGGCCCTTTATCTTTGAGGGCCTTTTTCCATTTTTCCGCCATGATGTCAAAGGCGGTATCCCAAGAAACCGGCGTAAATTCCCCGTTTTTATCATATTGACCCCCTTTCATACGCAACAAGGGCTGAGTCAAACGATCTTTACCGTACATAATATTGGGTAAAAAGTAACCTTTAATACAAAGCAGCCCTTGATTGACAGGCGACTCTGGATCGCCCTTAACGGCGACTACCCGCTCATTTTTAGTCCCAACCAATACACTGCAACCGGTACCACAAAATCGGCACGGTGCTTTATCCCAACGGATATCATCTGTTGAGTCAGCCAATGCGGTTTGGGGAAGCGTTATCCCAGCAGCAGCGGCAGTCGCCGCGACAGCATTAGCTTTAATAAAATCTCGTCTTGTGAGTTTCATATTGAATTACTCTTATTCGTCAGTATCATCACCGTATTGATAAACCATTGCAGCGGAAAGTACGCCTTGACAGTTATGAATATTCAGTACGGTATCGACTATCATTTTGTCGTTGTCTTGTTCAATGGTAACCACCAAGCGTCCATTTTCGGTAACCGTGTGGACTTCTACCCCCGATATTGCCGTCAACTGCTTTTCTACTTGATCAACCTGATCTGGCCTAGCATGTACTAGCACACCTGAAATATTCATAGTTTCTCTGTTATTGAGAATTGGGAATGAGCTTGACAAAGTGCGTCTTTCAAACACTATTTCGTAAGGCGTTTTGCTTTTTCAAAGCTGAAAACCCCTTCAAAGTTGCTTTCATTCCCCATTCAGCATTCCCGAATGCTTATCGCTGTGACTGGACACGTTTGATAACAGGCTCCGCAACCATTGCATTTTTCAAGCTTGATTTCTGGAATAGCCACGCGAGCCCGTTGGAAGCGAATAGCTTCAATTTCACAATTTTCGCCGCAAGTGACGCAAATAACGCCACGTTTAGCTAAACAATGCGCTTCAATATGTGCTTTCAGTCGCCAAGGTGGTTTATCTGTTCGTTGCAAGGCAGCGTTAGGGCATCGTTCTACGCACAAACCACAAAATGTGCATTCACCGTGCTGAAAATTGACTTGGGGAAAACCCCCGCGCCCTTTCTCCAAGATAGTCTCAGGGCACACTTTAATACATTCACCACAACGCTTGCAATTTGTGATAAATTCGGCTTCACTACTCGCCCACGGTGGGCGTAATGGTTGTTGTTTATTGCGGAAATCACCGCGTAAAAACTGTAAACGGCTGATAGATGAAGTGGTCATAAAATCGTACTTTTGGTGCAGAGACGCATGGCAATGCGTCTATAGCCACCCAACAATAATGCAGAGACGCATGGCAATGCGTCTCTACCCACCCGACAATAAAATCATTAATTTGTCCGATTATTTATCATCAATTAACGTTATCACATCGGCAGCAAGATTTGATTGCCAAACGGCCTCACCATCACCGCCCATCTCGATGGGCAAAGGATTTTTCCCAAGATCAACGTAAACGGCATAGATGATATACTTTCCAGCCATCTCAGGTTGCACGTTAAAACTGAATAACTCGTGAGTCTTGACGGCATTTTCTACAGACGTTTTGAAAAACTGTGGCTTAAGGCTATATGGCTCTGACGGTAAGGCAGTCATATAGAACCAATCGGCCATCGGTGTGACAATCGCAACCCAAAGATCAAATGGAGCCGAACGGCTTCCGCTTTCTACCAAGTTCACCTTGAGTGTCTCGCCAATCGGGTAAGGCTTTTCTTCCAAACCTTCAAAATGTATGCAAGAAAGTGTACTGCATTCAGCAGTTGGCATCTGCCACAATTTCAATGAGTTGTCATAACTACCCGATAGAATTTGACTACCATCAGGCGAAAAAACAACTGATGAGACAATATCGGTATGCCCCTTAAGCGTGTGAATCTCATTTCCGCTGTTAATATCCCATACCTTAATTGTGCCATCATGTCCTCCTGAGACGACTCTACTCGCGTCTGGAGAAAAAGCAACCGAATAAACTCGCCCACTAAGCCCTTTGAAGGAGCGAATTTCTTGACCACTCTCACTATCGAAGAGCTTCACTGTGCCTTTCTCACCCCCCGATAGGATTTGACTACCATCGTGCGAAAAAGCGACAGACCAAACATGACCGCTGTCTTTGATAGTGTGGATTTCTTTGCCCGTTTCGACATGCCACACCTTCAAGGTACCCTCCTCACTCGCCGATAACGCTTTGCTCGCATCGTCTGATACGGCGACTAAATAAACCTCGTTGGTATGCCCTTGAAAAGTGTCAATTTCTGATCCATTCAAGGTATTCCACAGTCTAGGCGTATTATCGCGACTTCCTGACAAGATCGCACGATTCGTCTTGTTTGATAGGGCGATTGAATAAACCCACCCTATATTCCTTTGGAAGGTGTCAACTTCTTTTCCCGTTTCGGTATTCCACCGTTTTAAAGTATTATCCGCACTCCCTGACAAAACGGCTTGACTATCAGGAGAAAAATTGACGGACATCACAAAATCGGTATGCCCTTTAAAGGTGTGGATAATCTCTCCCGTTTCGATATGCCACATTTTCACCGTGTTGTCATAACTGCCAGATAGAATCTGTTTACCATCGTTCGATATGGCGACAGACTCAACCGAGTCAGTATGGCCCTCAAAAGTCCGAGTCGCTTTCAGCGTATCAGCAAAAGCACTCACACTGCCTAACGACAATCCCAGCAAAAGAAGCGGTGCTGTTCTAAGTGTCCAATGTCCCTTTGAAACACGATGTTTTAACCGACAATAGATTGTTTTCATAGCATTTTTCTGGTATCCCACAAATTTATAGGAACCCCAGGCTCCGCCCTCATAGTTAGACATAAGTCTTTAAATATTTGATTTTAAAGGTCATTTTTTGTAGCCCCTACTTTTGACGATTTTTGACTTAAGTACTGAACCACAAATAAACAGGTATTTTACCGCAAAGAGACGCGAAGCATCGCGTCTCTAC
>JAYQWI020000998.1:0-3509 GCA_035871815.2 Candidatus Parabeggiatoa communis | reverse complement strand
CCACAAGAAGTCGGTGTGGTGGTTTCAATGATATCGAAAAAGGGTGTTCGGGAAGAACCCTTTCATGCCGGATTGCACGCGATTGTGCCTTTGCTTGAAACCGTTGTTATCTACCCGATTTATTGGCAAACCTATACCATGTCCAGTAGACCTATGGAAGGTGAAAAATTAGGAGATGATTCTATCATCACAAGAACCGCTGATGGACAAGAAGTGATCATCGACTGTTCATTCGTTTTTGTGATTGAGGCTGAAAATGTTATTAAACTGCATATTAATTGGCAGGAACGTTATATTGAGGACTTTATTCGTCCCTTGATCAGGGCGACGACGAGAACTTATATTTCTCAATATACGGTTGCTGAGGTGAATAGTCATAAAAGAGGAGAAATTAAAGTCGGTCTTGAGCAAACCTTGATGAACGTGACTCAAAACAGCGGTATTATCTTTCAAAAGTTTTTTCTGCGTAATATTGCCTTTACAGCTGCCTATGCCGAATCAGTGGAAAAAAAGCAAATGGCTGAACAGGGCATCATACAGAAAGAGTATGAGGCTAAACAAATTGAAAATTTAGCCAAAGGTGAGGCGGCACGAATCACGATCAAGGCGGAAGCGGAAGCTGAAGCGATTCTTATCAAGGCGAAAGCGGAAGCACAAGCGCGTCTTATCAAGGCGAAAGCCGAAGCGAAAGCATTACGCTTAATTGAGGAAGTGGTTGAAAACAGTCCTGATATTTTGACTTATAATTACATTGATAAACTGTCACCTAATATCAAAGCGATGCTATTACCCAATAATGCGCCTCTGATTTTACCGTTACCGCGATTAGAGTCGGATAAAATCCCGCCTTCTGAGGAAGACGTTAAGGTGCCTTAGTTTCCCAATATTCCCCCGAAACCAGAGTCTGCCACTGAAAGTTCATCGCCGAAAGCGATGTCGAAATCAGAGAGGGAAAAAGTAAGGAAGTCCAAAAAAAATAATATCCCAAAAGCCAATTCAGGCAGGTGGGTAGGGGAATGGTCAATGCCATATTGGGCAGACACACAGGTATGCCCCTACCAAACTCCAAGTCATGACGGGGTTGTAGGGGCGAATCTGCGTGTTCGCCCAGGCTGCGTGTTCGCCCAGGCTTAACTTAATGGCATTGAGGGGAATGCTGGGAAACAAAAACACGTTGTCACCCGACAGATGATCACGGGTGTGCGATAACTAGCAATGTGGGGGCCCTATTGAGAACACACTGTAAAGCCCGTTGTAGATTTTCTGGATCAAGGGCTGCAAAACTTTCATCCAGTACGATCATATCTGCTTTTTGTAATAGGGCGCGGGCCATAAATAGGCGACTGCGTTCTCCGTGAGACAGTTGCCATCCACTTTCGCCAACCATTTGTTGAAATCCTGCGGGCATCCGTTCAAGTAATTCACCTAGTCCTAATTCTCTACAAATTTTCTCTGCTTCTTCAAGATCTTCTGGTGAAGGGGGCCATTGTCGTCCCATCAATAAGTTAAAAGAAAACGTTTCGGTTAGGACATGGTTTTCATGGAATTGAGGGGCAGAAACCACTCTTCGTCGCCATTCATCAGGCCCTAAGGTGTGTTGATCTAAGCCATGTAATAACAGTAGCCCGGATTCTGGAGAACGTAATCCAACCAAAATGGCCGCTAAAGTGGATTTGCCACCACCTGATGGGCCTTCTAATAGTATACGATCACCCTTGTTAATTTGTAGACTGCACCCGCGTAGAATCGGTTGCCCATACTCACGATAACGGAAATACAAATCACGCGCGGCTAAAATCGGTTGTTGATAAACGTCTTTTGATAGCGGGCTAGAAGGTGTCTCATCTGCGCTATTCGTTTCAGGTAACATGACTGAAGTAGAGGTGTCTTTGCCGCGACTGGCTGCCTGAAAAAGCGGTGACACTTCTCCCCAAGCATTCATGAGATTAATCACACTTTGTAACCCGCTGACGATACTGCTCAATGCTTTAGAAGCCAGCATAATGCCCGCTAAGCTGACGGCCATTTTTTCTGGCGAACTGGGGTTGAGAATAAATGAGTAAGCCAAACCCGATATCCCGACCAGTAACCAACCTCGGTTGATCAAAGCCTGTATTTGCATGCCCACTTTATCTTGCTTTTCAGAAAGCATGAGATAACGGGCAATCATCTGATCTTCTTCATCATGCCAGTGTTGATGATCTTCTTGAGCTAGGCGTGTGCGATGCCCTACCATGCGTTCAACCAAATCATTCGTCATGCTTCTGTAATGTATTAGCCAATCGCGACTTAATTTGAAATAGCGCCAAATCATTAAGAGGGCTAAGATTATCCAGAGTAGTAGCAAAACCGCATGTAACCAACCGCCTGTACCTACTGTTAACACAACCAGGGCCATGACGAGTTCAATCAGTGCGATCAAGGCCCCAAAGCCGCCACTCAGGAAGAGCGATTCTACCGCTTCTGATTCCATGACGCGCCCTAAGAATTGGCCGATACCTTGATGCGAAATTTCTTCAGGCCTCAATTTCAAAGTGCCGTACAACAACCGCTGTTTAAACAGGCTGCCCATGCCAATGGTGAGCAAACTCTGCGTCCAAACCATCCAGATTTGAAAGGGAATCGTTGTGAATAAAATTAAGGCCCAAGCCAAAAGCCAAACCCGATCAAATTCGCCTTGGAGTGAACCTTGAAGCATTACCCACGAACTGATGCCATTGAACCCTGAAAGAATCAAATGCAAGATGATAATGCCTAAGGTATAACGAGGTAAGCGAGCCTGGCGCATTTGTTGCCAAAAGCTGGTGGCTGGTGACAGGCGTAATAACCAACATCCCTTTATTTGAACGCTGCTCAATTGTTCACGCATAATAGCGGTTTTCGCACGGGCACGACGCTCTTGTGGCACACCGGCTTCGCTGAGCAATTGGTTAATGGGTGTGGCTAAAGGGGCTTCCACTTCATCGGTTAACACATCTCGAATGCGTTTTGGTGGAATACGGCAAATGGATAAATCAGGGGCAATCAGCGATAGTTGCCACCATCCCCCTTTGAGTAGAACTAAAAAGCGAGGCTCACCGTCACCCGGCAAACGCAATAGGGCAGGGCCCGCCCGCAGCACCATTTGTTCAACTTCGGTATAAGGTGATTCAACCGCTTCGGTTTCAAGGCCTAATCGGGTGGCCGCTCTTTCAAGCCATTGCCCGATAGCTTGATTATCGGCTTGCTCAAAATGTTTAGGGGGAAGAGGTAATTCGGGTGGGTTTGATGAGAAGCCCGTTTTTTGGGAGAGGACTTCAATAGCCTCGCCTAGCCTTGAAACAGGCCAAGCGAGTGAATGAATATCAAGATTGCTGTTTATCATCATAGAAACGTACTAGCAATCTTTCTTTGCCAGCATCATATTACTTTTCACATTTTCAAAAGAGGGCGAACCTGTCGATTCGCCCGACAGCATTGTAGGGGCGAACCTACGTGTTCGCCCTTATTAGTCTAATCAGCCTTTATCT
>JAYQWI020000997.1:0-17774 GCA_035871815.2 Candidatus Parabeggiatoa communis | reverse complement strand
TTAACATTCAGGAATCGTCAACACATCATCGCTAAACGTGATTTCACAATGCTCTTCACTGTCTATCTCTGGCAAACGTTCCTCTAGGCTGGCTGTGGGCACTGTCGGAATCACTTGACTTACTGGTAAACTTGTCCCGTTTTTCAAGTGATCATACATCCGATCTAAGGCCTGATTGAGATAATAATATAAGGGAATTTGGGTATTGATATTATACTGTTGGTTTAAGCCATCAAAGTGATTGGCATTTTTAACCTCGATGTATACCAATTGACTGTTGCTCTTGGTACTTTTGTTTAAGCTATAATAAGCGCGTGCGCTAAAATTAACATGCGCTAACGCATCATCTCGCCCCTGTACGATAATCGTCGGTTTTCCGCGTAAATTGCCACTGGCAAAGATTTGCAAAATGCCGTCTTGAACACGCTGGTAACGCGCTGAGGCTTCACCTGTCAATGGAATACCGGTATTATTCAATGTGCCGCTTGTACCGGTGGCGAGTTGCCGCAAACATAGGGCCCCTTTCAAATCACCTTCAAGTTCCCCATTCGCATCAACGCTATTTCTAAAATTGATGCCTTCTTCTTCATTCCCCTCATTATTGATCAAATCGGTACCACTGCTATTTGGCAGGCCGTTACCGCTTTGATAATCATCGGCTAAATCAGATAAGCTTTTGGCACTGGGTGAACCATCCCCTTCGCTACCCGCGTAGCTATAACCACATAAATTATCGACGACGCTAAAGCGGCCATAAGCATTCGCATACACGTTGGCTAAACTGGCATAAACAAAAGCGGCTTCGTAATTATGGGCAATGACATTCGTGGTTTCCAAAGTGCCATACAGATTCAGTAGCCTTTGTGCATCAGCAACTTGTGTTGTCAAGGTATTCCCGTCTATCAAACCGGCACGACGCAAGGCGATACAACGTCCATGTAAACCCATTGTGGTATTGGCACTGGCGCAAGCTTGATAAATGTTGTAATAGGTGATGACATCAAACACCGTTTTGCGATAGCGTTGATAAACAAAGGTTTGATTGCCTTGCTTAATGGTCACCCCTTCGGCACTGTCTAAATCTCGCGGATTAATCATGGGCGCGGCTACCACAATGCCATCAATTAAACCTTGATTATCCAGTTCAAGGGCCCGTAAAGCGGCCGCGCCACCACTCGAAAGGCTTGCCGCAATCACAAGGGTATTCGATGCGGTGAGCGTTGATTTAAGCGTGGCGGTTGTTTGTTCATCTTCTTGATTCGCATCTGTTTTATCCGGATCGGCCGCTGATGCTTCTCCGCTTTCTTCCTCCAAATTGAGCACATAAAAGGCAAATTGAATGGCCTCCAAAACATTTTGTCCCCACTTGGCCTCTGGATTTTGTTGAGAATGGGCCGATTTTAGAGCAATACGGTAAGGATAAGTCGATTGATAGGCTGACAAATCCATTTCTGCGGAGCCTTGCGCTTTGAAATGACTCAGCTTTCCCAGATCGGTTGCGATACCGCGCGTGCCATCAATTCGATTAACGGTATCGGTATTCAAATCATGTACGCCATTTCCCATACCTTTATCTGTATACGCAACAGCGCAGTGATTTTTTAATCCCCATTCTCCGACTGTGCTGATAGCCCCATATACGCCCTGCGAATGAGGTGCCGGCGCGGCAACAATACAAGGATTATCCCGATCAAAATCACTCGGCACTTGCACCATCATAGTGACATTTTGATTTCCCCTGCCCTCATCGGCATAAGCGAAGTATTCTTTACCGGCCACTTTACCATCGGCGCTAGGGGTAGCGAATTGAGTTTTTGCAGCGGGCCCATATAAGGTGCCATACCCAGAGGTAGAACGCCTATCTTGCGAAGCTTGATATTGATTAACGATAGTCGCTGTGCGGATTTCAGAAGCGGTTGGATTTTCAGGATCAGCCGCGGCAGGGGCCGCGCCCATTAACCCGTTTTGCCCTAAACCGGCCGTTAATAGATCATCATTGACACCATCGTAATATTGGGTAGACAAGATTTCAAATTGCTGTGATGACGACGAAGAAGTGGAAGCATCGGATGACGTATTGGTTTCATCATCGCCATTATCAAGGGCATTTTTTAATCCTGTAGCCGCGCCAGCGGCGAGAATCGCAAAAACGACACCTGTACCATCGTCACAGCCATTGAGCCCTGTGGCGCAGATTAAACTGGCTAAAAAAAGAGGTTTTAAATTTTTCATGGTTATCAGTTATGTTGGGTGGACAACCCTGTTGCCCACCGAGCCGTTATTTACAATTATTAATTATAATATCAAAATGAGGGGTTCGCTAGGCGGTAGAAACGCGATGCTTCGCGTCTCTTGCATCACCTTTCTACCATTGAGACGCGAGCATCGCGTCTCTACGATTGCTATAAACGCGAGGAAAGAGACGCGAGCATCGCGTCTCTACGATAATCATGACAAGTTTCACAACATGACGAAAAGTTAATATACCAGACACACTCTCGTAAGCTTGAATTTTTTAAGATACGCGCCATTTAAAGACAATGTATTTGCCTAATATTAAACCGATAATGGGCAAGATTATTTAACCTAACCCTTTCATTTTAATAAGGAGTTTTTAAAAAAATGAGTCAACACAAAATCCGTCCTTTTAAAAGGGGATTTCATGGGTTTGCGCTGATTTTAGCGTTAGCTATGCCATCCCTGTCTATCGCCTTACCTAACCAGGCTGTCATGACGCAATCCATACCGTCTAGTTTCGCTGATCTGGTTGAACAGGTGCGGCCGGCCGTTGTCAGTATTATCACGACGAAAAAGACCAAGAGTTTGTTGCAGGAATTTAGACATCACCGCATACCCAAAAACTCACCGTTTGAGGAATTTTTACCTAAAAACAAGCAGTTCGATGAATTTTTCCGCCGCTTCTTTGAGCGTGAATCGTTCCAAATGAACAGAGACGGGCAGGCTGATAAAAGCAGTGGCTTAGGTTCTGGTTTTATTTTTAACGCGGATGGCTTGGTTGTCACTAACCATCACGTTATTGAAGGAGCCGATGAGATTACGGTTAAGCTGCACGATGGCAGTAAACACACTGCAACGGTGATAGGGCATGATGCTAAAACCGATTTAGCCTTGCTGTCGATCACGGTTAATAAACCTTTGCCTTTTCTCTCTTTTGGGAATAGCGATAAAGCGCGTGTTGGTGATTGGGTAATTGCTGTCGGTAATCCCTTTGGTTTTAGCGAAACCTTCACAGTGGGCATTATTTCAGCGCGTGGGCGTGATATTCAATCGGGCCCCTACGATGATTTTATTCAGATCGATGCCTCTATTAATAAAGGCAATTCTGGTGGCCCGCTTTTAAATCGCCAGGGTGAAGTCATTGGTATCAATACCGCTATCTATTCGCCTACTGGCGGTAATGTGGGCATTGGCTTTGCCGTACCGTCTGCCATTGTGGAGCCGGTGATTGAGCAATTGCAGGAACATGGCAGTGTTGAGCGCGGTTGGTTGGGTGTACAAATTCAATCCGTCTCTGATGAGATTGCCGATAGTTTGGGTATGGATAACACCGAGGGTGCGCTAGTGATTGAAGTGTTACCTGATACGCCTGCGGAAAAAAGCGACATTTTAGCCGGTGATGTGATTATTGCCGTCAACGGTAAAACGGTGGAAAATGCGAAAAAGCTTTCTCGCATGATTGCTGATGCCAAAGTCGGTAATGTTGCTAAGCTGACAGTTTGGCGACACGGTTCAAAGAAAATCATCAACGTCACCTTGGGGCGCATGTCAGGTGAAAAAACAATAGCCAGCACGACTCAAGGAGAACAACCCGCCAGCGATGTACTGGGCTTAACGTTGTCAGAAATGACAGAACAGACTCGTCAGCAATATGAATTATCAGACACTCTGGAAGGGGTTGTCATTGTTGATGTTGAAAACAACAGCCAGGCAGCAAAAACCGGTTTGCAGGCAGGTGATGTGATCATGATGGTTAATCAAAATCAAGTCTCTAGGGTAGAAGATGTGGTGAGAGAAGTGGAAAAAGCCACTAATGCCGAGCGTAAAAGAGTGTTATTGTTCATTAACAGCAAAGGCACACAACAATTTGTGACGGTGAAGATTGACTAGTCAGTTTTCAGTTTTTTCAGTTATCAGTTATCAGTTATCAGTTATCAACGTAAAGATAGAACGCTGATTCGGCTTCTTGTCATGATTGATGCTGATTTTAATCAGTGTTAATCAAAACGTTGATTGTGCTGATTGAGGTTTTTGAAAGCCAAAAGCCCGCTGACTCAAGTGAGCCAAAGGGCTTTTTTCTTATTAGAATCAATGTTAATGTTTTAAAATAATCAATAAATATTTCTCAGGTACGGTTAAAAATCTGAAGTGTTATACGCATGTCAAATCAATCATTGTGAACTTTTTTGATAACTGATAACTGATAACTGATAACTGATAAAGCCCTTTGGTTCATTTGAGCCAGAGGGCTTTTTTTTTTGCCTGTTTTTCATCAGCGCCAATCAGCGCAATCAGCGTTCTATTCTGATTTATGTTTCTTGAAGCGGCGGCTAAACGAGGCGATGTGCCCGGGGGACTGTGCTTTTCCAGCTTAGGCAATCATTTTCCGATCAATCGCAGCGGTAATGTTGAAAACCCTAATGTTGATCGCGCCATTGCGCGTGACCGTTTTCCGTATCATCCGGTTCCGCTTGCAAAGCCGGTTCGCCGGAACCCTCTCATGCTTTGCTCGCCATGGGATTCAGTACTGAAGAGGCTCACTGCGCTGTTCGGTTTTCCCTTTCTAGCCATACCACGGAAACGGATATTGACTATGTCGTCAAAGCCGTTAAAGAAGTTTTAGTGGAAATGGAAACGACAGTACGCTTTTTGCCGTGTAAGTAGGAAAAAGATAAGCACAAAGGGCAATCACAAGGGATTGCCCTGACAAATGATCAACAAGCGGTAATTATAAAGATAAGGAGCTAACAATAATTTATCGGGTACTTTAATACGATGTCATCTTAAATATGTTATACTTTAATACTTATTTTGCATTAAAGTTGGAGATTATGTTCTACCGTCAAGTCCTTGAAGATTTAAAAAATTGGTATAAACAGCCTCGAAAAAAGCCTTTAGTCATTCGTGGCGCACGTCAAGTGGGTAAAACCACTGCGGTGAGGCTGGCTGCTCAAGAATTGGGAGTAAAACTTGTAGAAATTAATTTGGAGCGTCATTCCGAATTAAATGCACAGTTCCAAGCTTATCAGTTAGATGATATTTTGTTTAGTATTTCACTTATTACTGGTGAAACAATCAAACTAGACAGCCCAGTCATTTTATTCCTAGATGAAGCACAAGCCGCTCCGGCGGCTTATTCTTGTTTACGTTATTTTTATGAGGATATGCCAAATTTGGCTGTTATCCTGACCGGTTCCTTGCTTGATCAAGCACTGCAAAATTATCAATTATCAAGTCCAGTGGGGCGTATAGAGCCTTATTTTATGGGACCATTGCATTTTGATGAATTTTTATTGGCAATTGGAGCAGAAGCGGAATATCACACGCTGAACCGCTTAACATTAAATAATATGCATTTAATACCAGATAGTTTGCATCAGCATTTGTTAGCTTTGGTAAGACGTTATACCTTGATGGGTGGTATGCCTTATTGTATACAGTTTGGTATTGAAAATAATTTCAATCATGCTAAAATTTTGAAATATCAAGGGGAGTTATTACAAACTTATCGTGATGATTTTGCCAAATATAGTGGTTCACAAAATGCGACTTTGTTAAATGCTTATTTTAAGGGTATTTTAAGACAGATTGGACGACAATTTTCTCACAAGCAGGCTCAAGAATTAGCACAGATGACCAGTGGTGATAATCGCCAATTGAATTCAGCCATTGAACGTTTTATTGGGGCACGATTATTTTACCGGGTATTGCATTCTTATGCCAATACTGTCCCTTTAGGAGCAGAAACTAAGATTAGAATCAGTAAGTTTTTATTTATTGATGTTGGTTTATTGTTAGCTGCACAAGGTATTCCAGCACAAAGCGTGATGGAGACTAAACTAGAATTAGCCGGCAAAGGTGAGTTAGCAGAACAATGGGTGGGACAACAATTACTGTATAGTAAAGCAACTTATATCAATCCAGAATTGTATTATTGGCATCCACCAAAATCTGAAGCACAAGCTGAGATAGATTATCTCTATGTACAAGGTAATGAAATTATTCCTTTGGAAGTCAAATCCAGCAATAATGGTCGTATTAAGTCTTTACATTCTTATGTCATTAAGAAACAAGCCAAACGAGGTATTCGGATCAGTTCTGGCAAACCTTTAGTTGAACAGCTAATTGCGAGACAAAATAAGATAGAACGTGAATTTGAATTGATTAATTTGCCATTTTATTTAGTTAATCAGATTGAGCGATTGTTAGGATGACTTTCGTTGTTTTAAAATCGACAATATAACGCATGATAGAGGCAGGCATAAGTGTCTGCCTGATGTGAAATTATTTATATGAACATTTTGTACGCAAATAAAGCAGCTTATTTGCTATGTTTTTATTGAACGGTGGCCTCCTGCTCGGTGCCTATTTTGGTGTCAGACTGTCACAGCGGCTTTCAATTTCAACTTACTCACGCGCATCAACCGCGAATTAGCTGCCGATTTTGAATTATCCTGTTTTAAACACCATGCCTTTTATAACGAGAAACAAGGGCGCGTCGAAATGCATTTGGTTAGCAACATAGCGCAAGAAGTCAACGTTGATAAACAGACTTTTGCGTTTACCGAAGGCGAGAGTATCCACACCGAAAATTCCTATAAATACACAGTCGAACAGTTCCAGAATTTAGCCACCAAAGCAAACTTTCAAGCTGAACAAGTCTGGATTGATTCTGATCAATTGTTTAGCGTTTATTGCCTACGTGTCAACTAATCAGTTATCAGTTATCAGTTATCAGTTATCAGTTATCAGTTCCACGCTAAAGTTTTTAAAGTAAACCAGCCCTTTGGCTCACTTTAGCCAGAGGGCTTTTTTTTGGGCCTGTTTTTCATCAGCGCTAATCAGCGCAATCAGCGTTCTATTCTGATTTATGTTCATTTTTTGAGTAGTGATGCAATGTGAATGATAATATAAATAATATCCTTGAAAACACATTCAAAAAACTTATTTATTTACATTTTTGGTATGTCTTTTATTGAATTACAACTCATTGATTTTATTATCAATATAGCCAAAGTGAAGCTTATGGAAATGGATACGATTGCAACACCAATCACTAAGCCGCAAACAAAAACGGTAAAAGGTATTTGTGGCATTTGCCCTGCCGGTTGTTGGGTAAACTTGAAAATCACTGATGGACAGATCGTCGATATGGCACCCGATCCGGATCATCCTTTGGGTATGATCTGTCGCCGAGGGCTACATGCGCCTGAAATCATCTATTCCAAAAACCGGCTGAAATACCCGATGCGTCGGGTAGGCCCAAAAGGCAGTTATGAATTTGAACGTATCTCTTGGGATACCGCTTATGACATCATCGTTGAAAACCTGAATCGCATCAAAGACGAGGCTGGGCCAGAAGCACTGTGCATTTACACCGGTCGTGGTACCTTTGAATTATCACTCTGCGACATCTTCCAGCCCAAAGGCGTAGCACCGTCATCAGCATCCAGTGTCCTATTCCCCTTTGGTTCTCCCAATACAATGGGCGTTGGGGCATTATGTTATGTGTCGTTTGCCATGATTGCGCCCCATGTCACCTTTGGACGTATGTGGGTGAATACATTTTCTGATATAGAGAATGCCGATTTGCTGGTTGTCTGGGGAGCGAATCCGGCGACCGATTCACCGCCGTTAGACATGCACCGTCTTGAAGCGGCGGCTAAACGAGGCGCACAACTCATTGTGATTGATCCGCGCCGCACCGAGACGGCTTCACTGCCAAATGCCCAATGGATTCCGATCCGGCCGGGTACTGATGGTGCCCTTGCCTTGAGTATACTTGAAGTCATGATTGACGAAGAACTGTATGATGAAGCCTTCGTTGAACAATGGACACATGGTTTCGATGAGTTATCTACTTATGTCCAACATTTTCGCCCTGAGGTAGTCGAGACGATTACCGGGGTGCCGGCCGAAACCATTCGCAAACTGGCATACCAGATCAGCAATACAACTGGCGTTGCTCCGGTGATGTACACCGGTTTAGAATATTCTAATAGTGGACTTCAGGCGATCCGCGCCGTCTTCACCATCTGGGCACTGGCTGGGCAACTGGATGTGCCCGGGGGACTGTGCTTTTCCAGCTTAGGCAATCATTTTCCTATCAATCGTAGCGGTAATGTTGAAAACCCTAATGTTGATCGCGCCATTGCGCGCGACCGTTTTCCGCTTTATACCCACTACCGTGAAGAATCTCATGCCATCGGGCTAGTCGATTCTGTACTCAAGGGAGAACCGTATCCGCTCAAAGGCCTGATTATTCAGGGTGCTTCTCTATTGACTTCATGGCCTGAGAGCCAGCGGTGGGAAGAAGCACTGGCAAAACTGGATTTTATCGTCAGCATTGATCGCCAGTTGACTGCTGATGCCAAATATGCCGATATCGTTTTGCCGGGCACAACGATGTTTGAAATTGATTCCTATATGAGCTATGGCTCCATCTTTCGACTCCGCGAAAAAATGATCGAACCGGTGGGCGAAGCACGTAGTGATTACCTGATTATGGCGAATCTAGCGGATCGCCTGGGATATGGCCACCTTTACCCCCAAACAGAGGAGGCCGTGCTTAACCATGTTTTAGACGGCTCAGGCTTTACGCTAGAACAAGTGCGGGAAGCCGGAGGCTGGGTAAAGATACCCACACCGATGATGGAATACAAAAAATGGGAAAAAGGCAGTTGTCGCCCAGATGGCAAACCCGGTTTTGATACGCCTACGGGGAAATTTGAGATTTGGTCCACCATTTTGGAAGAGTACGGTTATGAACCCTTACCAAAATACACTGAACCCAAGGAAGGCCCCATTGCTAACCCGGCACTGGCTAAACAATTTCCGCTAGTCTTCAACTCTGGGGCGCGGCCCCAAACAGATTTTCGTTCCCAACATCACGGGATAGAAGGATTGTTGAAGGATAATCCAGAACCCAGTGTTGATCTAAATACCACCGATGCCGCAGCCCGTCAGATTCGCACGGGTGATCTGGTCGAAGTGCGTACCCTGCGTGGCCGCGTGCGTTTTCGGGCACGAGTCACGGATAATATTGTGCAAGGGGCCATTGAAGCCAATATGGGAGGCGGTGGCCCTAACGGCCCCAAAGCTTGGCAAGAATCCAATGTCAATTTATTGACTGATCTCAGCAATTACGATGAAATATCCGGTTTTCCGGTTTACAAGTGTCTATTGTGTGATGTTGTGAAAGTAGAAGAAGGCACGGGTGAAGTTAGGGTATCGAAGACTGAGGAGAGTTGCGGTGCGATTCCAATAAGTCCCGTTAAAGCCAAGCCTGAACACAGGATTTACCTAGACAACAATGCAACCACTGGGCTTGCGCCCGAAGTACGTGAAGCCATGTTGCCCTACTTAGATACGCGCCCAGGTAATCCGTCTAGTCTTCATGAATTAGGACGCAAGGCGCGTGAGGGCATTGAGACAGCGCGTCGCCAAGTCGCCCAATTGATTCATTGCCGTCCACGTCGTATTCTATTCACTGGTGGCGGTTCTGAAGCGGACAACCTCGCTATCAAAGGCGTGGCATTCGCTTACGCCGACAAGGGTAAACACATTATCACCACGACGGTAGAACATCCCGCTATCCTGAACAGTTGCCGATTTTTGGAAAAAATCGGTTATCAAGTCACTTACTTAACGGTAGACAAACAAGGTTGGCTTGATCCCAAACAACTTGAAACCGCAATCAGGGACGACACCATTCTCGTTTCTATCATGTTAGCTAACAATGAAGTGGGTACCCTCTTACCGATCAAAGAATTGGCAGCGATCAGCAAAGCGCGTGGTGTCTTGTTTCATTGTGATGCGGTGCAAGCCGCCGGGAAGATCGATATTGATGTGAATGCGTTAGGGGTTGATTTACTCACCTTATCGGGCCACAAATTTCATGGGCCTAAAGGCGTTGGTGTCCTATTTGTACAAAAGGGCATCAAACTCGAATCGTTAGTACATGGTGGCAAACAGGAAATGGGCTTGCGTGCCGGTACGGAAAACGTGCCAGCAATTGTCGGTATAGGCAAAGCTGCTGAAATCGCTTTAAAAGAAATCAGCCAAATGGAAAAAGTGGCCCAATTACGGGATCGCTTGCAAGCGGAAATCACACAACGGGTACCCAATGCCCGTTTGAATGGTCATCCCGACAAACGCTTACCCAATACCCTAAATCTCACTCTACCCGCCTTACGCGGAGAATCTCTCGTCGTCGCTCTGGATCAGAAAGGCGTTATGCTATCATCCGGTTCAGCTTGCAAAGCCGGTTCGCCAGAACCCTCTCATGCTTTGCTCGCCATGGGAATAAGCACAGAAGATGCTCATTGTGCAGTGAGGTTTTCTCTTTCTGCCCAAACAACAGAAACGGATATTGACTCTGTTGTCAAAGCCGTTAAAGACGTTTTAGTCGAAATGGAAACGACAGTACGCTTTTTGCCGTGTAAGTAGAAAAAGGATTTTAACAAGATTAAACGGATTAAAAGATTGACAGGATTTATTAATGTTTATCATTTCATAGATTGGAATAAGTAATAATGAAGAGTCCTGTTGTATTTAAAATCCTGTTAATCTTTTAATCCGTTTAATCCTGTTCAAAATCTTTTGGCAAAATTAAATAAAGGAGCTTGTATGTTTTTATTGGACGGTGGCCTCCTGCTCGGTGCCTATTTTTGTGTCAGACTGATTGAAAAATATCATAAAAAGACTCGTAAAAATAAAAAAAGTTTTAAAAATCAATCCGTTTCAGTTAAACCCTCTCAGCCGATGGTTTTAAATGAACGAAACATGCTCAGTCCAACCGAAAAGCAGTTTGATCATTACCTCAAACTGAGTACCGTTTCAGTTGGTGTCGCGGCGGCTAGACAATTTTTTTTTCCTTCTCTCAGCCTGTTCAATGCCGCTCTTTATGCCTACATTGCCTTCCCTGCGCTGAGAGAAGCCGAAAAATCTCTGGTTCAAAATCGCAAAATTAATGGCTATGTGCTTGACGCTATGCTCATAACTTTGGCACTGAGCCAAGGTCAATATTTCGCAGCGGCTATGGTCATCTGGTTTTTTTATCTGGGCCGAAAAATTCTCGCCAAAACGGAAGATCATTCTAAAAAAATGCTCACCAATATTTTTGTGCAGCAACCCAATTCAGTCTGGATGCTAAAAGAGGATATCGAAATAGAAATACCGCTGTCAGAACTGAAGGTGAATGATATTGTGGTGGTGAATACCGGTGAAGTCGTACCGATTGATGGCATGATTACTCAAGGGATGGCCATGATTGACCAACATGCCTTGACCGGAGAATCGCAACCGGCGGAAAAAGGACTCGGTGATCAAGTCTTTGCGTCAACCCTCCTGCTCACCGGCAAAATCTACGTGAAAGTCGAAAAAACCGGAGAACAAACCACTGTTGCTAAAATTGGGCAATTCTTAACGCAAGCCGCTTATTTCAAAACCAAAGTCCAGTCAAAGGGAGAAGAATTAGCTGATAAAAGTGTTAAGCCGATTCTGGGTGCCGGCCTATTAGCTTTACCTTTGTTTGGCCCTTATGGTATGGCTGCTGTTTTATATTGTAATTTTGGAAACGTCACCAGAGTACTTGCCTCACTTGGCACACTGAACCATCTGAACATCGCCGCTCATAAAGGTATTTTGGTTAAAGATGGACGCGCCATTGAATATCTCACTGAAGTGGATACGGTACTGTTCGATAAAACAGGGACTTTAACCAAAGAAGAACCTGAAGTTGGGCAAGTGATTATTTGTGATAATTACGGAAAAGACGAAGTGTTAAAATATGCAGCGGCTGCTGAGTGTAAACTCGCCCATCCCATCGCCAGAGCCATCCTGAAAAAAGCCAACGAGTCCAATATCATCTTGCCAGACATAGAAGACGCTCAATACCAAATGGGTTATGGCATGACGGTCACGCTTGAAAACCAGATCATCCGCGTCGGTAGTATTCGCTTTATGACACTGGAAAAGATCGCAATTCCTCAAACCCTAGAAGAGGCCATAGCGCATTCTCATAGCAAGGGCCATTCATTGGTGATGGTGGCAATCAATGATCGCCTCATTGGCACGATTGAGATGCAATCGTCGGTGCGCCCTGAAGCCAAATCAATTATAGAAGGATTACGTCAGCGTGGTATTAAACACATTTCTATAGTATCTGGGGATCATAAGCAACCGACACAATCTGTGGCCGAAGAATTGAACTTAGATAGTTATTTCTACGATATTCTTCCAGAAAAAAAGGCTGAGATTGTCGAACAGCTACAGAAAGAAGGTAAAACAGTATGTTTTGTGGGAGACGGTATCAACGATGCGATTGCGCTAACAAAAGCAAATGTTTCAATTTCTCTGGGTGGAGCAGCATCCATTGCCACCGATATGGCGCAAGTTGTGTTAATGGATGGCAGTTTGTCTCACTTGTGTGAACTGTTTGATCTTTCTAACAGCTTAGACGCTAACTTGCATCGCAGTTTTTTCGGGACAGTTACGTCGGGTGTCATTAACTTAAGCGGTATCTTTCTGTTACACTTTGGGCTTTTAAGTGTCATTCTCATTGCCAATGCAGCCACCGCAATCTGTGTGGGTAATGCGATGAGTCCCTTATTAAAATTAGAAAAAGAGACGACTGGAAAAATCAAAATAAAGGATTAGTAAACAATGAGTAACAAACTTTGGCTCGCACCATACACACGTTCTAAACACCAACTGTCGATGGCTTTTGGTGTCAATGATCTCCGTTTTTCGACATCATATTGGTATAACGATGTCGATCTGATTGAACTTGAGCATCAGTTTGGTGTAAATTACATGGAGAACGTTTATTTTCACATCATCGCTTTTGAAGCGAATAAGTTAACCAGTTTAAAACCAGACACTTTTGATTTGGGGCCTTTCAAACGACACCACACACCGGAATTTGAAGCACTTTGGCTGACTATTCAAAGAAATGTCTGGGCACAATGGCGATATGAGAACAATCTTCCTCATTATGCTGGTCCCCGTTTTTTAAGTCAACCTACCGAACCGGTTTCAAGTGTTCTTCAGATAGAAGATAACAATGACCAAGTACTTCTTTTTTGTGGCGGTGGTAAAGATAGCTTGGTTTCCATGAAACTGTTAGAGGAATCGCAAATTCCCTATTCAACTTTGGTTTATTCCAGTTCAATCTATGGTGGTGCGGCACATCAGCATCATCTTATTAAGTCATTATTGAACACTGCAAAGCCACACACACAACATAAAATGTGGATTTATGAAGATTTTTTGGACAGTCCAGTGACGGAATTGGCTAAAGAATACCAGGTAGCATCGCTGACAGCCGCAGAAACACCAAGTTCTATCTTTGCCTCCTTGCCGATAGTCCTTCAACATAACTATCGCTATATTAGCCTTGGACATGAACGTAGTGCGGATGCGCCTAATTTGATTTGGGAACAAACCGGAGAACCGGTCAACCACCAATGGGGCAAATCTTCTGAAGCTGAACAATTACTGAATCGCTACCTTCAAAGTCAGTTTATTTCAAACTGCCAATATTTTAGTTTACTTAAGCCAATTTATGATGTGGTGATTTTCAACATGCTCAGGCAATATTTAGCCAGTGTGCCGTTCACCCACTCTTGTAATATCACTAAACCTTGGTGTAAAAAGTGTGCCAAATGTGCTTATGTGTGGTTAAACTACATGGCTTACTTGCCCATCGATTTGGTTAACCAAATATTTCAAGTCAACCTATTTGATTTGCCGGAAAATCAGCTTTGGTTTAGACAGATGTTGGGACTTGAGAAACACACACCGTTTGAATGTATTGGTCAAATCAACGAGTCTCGACTGGCTTTTGAACTGTGCCGTTGTAAAGGACTTACCGGTAAGGCAATGAAAATGTTTACTGACGAAGTCAAAGATTTTGATGTCCATGCTGCTGTGAATGATTGTGTGACGGTTAATAATGATTATCCTGCAATACCCACAGATATAGCTGGTAAAGTCTTACCTCAATTGGAAGTCGCTACAAAAGTCAGTAGAGAATATATTCATAATTTGTTATTGTAAAAGGCGAACGCGGGAGCGTTCAGTATTGGTTCCCACGCCTTCGCTAAGGGAACCAGAAGAACGGTTTTATCGTACACACTTTTAGGAAAAAGTTTAATGTCCCTATTATTAAATACACCGACTATTGGATTAGTTGAATTACCGGAGCTTGGACTCTTCGACTCGGAAGGCAAAAATAGAGCGTCGGTCCGTAAAGGCACTGCTTTGATTAGCAAACAAGTCTTACTGGCTGATTTACAAGCTAAAGGATTTGATGCCCAATTAGTTAATCTCAAAAAAGGTAATGACGAAGTAGAATACGGAAAGGTCGTTTGGGGAGATCGTTCACTGACTAAAGTTTACTTAGGTCAAAAAATGAGTGATCTCGATCCACAAGCCTACGACGTTTGGGGAATTACCAATAATTTTTCTCAACATCGAGAAGTGGCTAGCATAACGATTAAGCACCTTGCTAGTCAAGGTAGGCCAGTCATCATAGGTGGCTCTGATGCCTTTGCAGAACCCCATTTTTACATCAAGGCTGGAGCTACTGCGGTCGTTTTAGATCAATCTGGGGCTGCTAATGGTTCAATCATAGACTATGTGTTGGGAAAAACGCCAAGAGAAGAGCTTTCAGAGGTTATGTTAGCCGATGGTAAACGACTGCCAAGGCGAAACCGCCCTTTAAGTCCTGAAAATTGGGCTTTACCGAAAGCTTCCGTTGTCAAACAATGTCTCGGTACCGAATATTGGAGTTTGGAATTTCCAGAAGAACTGTTACTTATCGGTTCAGTCTTTACTGATATCGGTTGTGATCGGCAATGTGATTTTTGTCAGACACCTCAATATCGTCTGGGGTATCGTGCAATGTCACCGGAGAGAGCTTTACAATGGTTTGCGGCTCAAAAAGCCGCAGGTGCTAGATCAGTTATCGGTTCTTCTGATCAATTCTTAGCCCGCATTCTTAAAAAAGGCGGACGAGATGATATTCTTCGTATTATGAAGGGTATCAGAGAGTTAGGTCTAGCGATTCTCTGGCCAAATGGCTTGGAACTGAAGAAAGCCACACTGGGACGTGGAATTAACCGTGGCAACCCTGATCTCACACCCGATGAAGAATTAATTGCCGCACTTTGGGGCTGGGATGGCAAAGTGGGTTGCTATCATGCTTACATTCCGGCGGAACGTCCGGTATTTGGGCGAGAAAACTATAAGAAATTGTTGCCTTGGCAAGAACATTGTGACGTTATCAAAGCCATCGTGAGAACCGGTGTACCCAATCTCACTTATGGTGTCATCATTGGTTTTGCGGATGAGAGTGAAGAGACTTTATTACGCCTTGAGGAAGCTATCTTGGCACTTTATAGTGACCTTTTAGCCATTAATCCCTCACTGAAATTTCAAGTTTCGCCCTTTGCAATTTCCCCAATACCAGGCACTCCGCAATGGATTTTTGTGCGTCAATCTGGACTACTTCAGTTTGAAGATCCAAGTATTTTTGGTGGGCTATGGACACCTTCAGTCAATACACACTATCTTAGCTACAAGGACATTGCTGATTGGCAAATTCGGTTGCTACAGATTGGAAGCGTTGAAGGACGAACGCATTTTATTAATACTGATTTTTCTATTACTTGAGGATTGATAACGATGTCTAATGTCAAGTTTTATGATTTACATCCCCCTTTAGCCAATCTGAAAGAAGAGGTATTAAATGGCTTATCAAGTCAACCCAAAGCGATTTCCCCCAAATTCTTTTATGATCAATATGGTTCTCAACTATTTGATCAAATTACAGAATTGCCTGAGTATTATCCGGCTCGTACCGAAATGGGCATTCTCAAAGAACACAGCCATGAAATGGCTTCGTTGCTGGGAGAAGAGTGTTTATTGTTAGAATTGGGTAGCGGCAGTAGTCAAAAAATTCGTCTGTTACTGGATGCACTGCAACCGGCGGCCTATATGCCGATGGATATTTCCAAAGCACATCTGTTGGAATCATCTCAGACGTTGGCAACAGACTACCCTGAGTTAGAAATACATGCCACTTGTGTGGATTATTCAAACGATTTTCAGTTACCATACTGTCCTGAACAAACACCAAAAGCGGCCTTTTTCCCCGGCTCCAGTATTGGCAATTTTGAACCGCCCCAAGCTCAAGAAGTGTTGCAACGAATCTCAGAATTGTTAGGGCAAGACGGTGCTTTATTGATAGGCATCGATCTGAAAAAAGAGCCGCAACGTCTCAATGCCGCTTATAACGATGCCCAAGGTGTCACAGCGGCTTTCAATCTCAACTTACTCACGCGCATCAACCGTGAATTAAAGGCAGATTTTGATTTATCCTGTTTTGAGCATCATGCTTTTTATAACGAGAAACAAGGGCGCGTCGAAATGCATTTGGTTAGCAACATAGCGCAAGAAGTCAACGTTGATAAACAGACTTTTGCGTTTACCGAAGGCGAGAGTATCCACACCGAAAATTCCTATAAATACACAGTAGAACAGTTCCAGAATTTAGCCACCAAAGCAAACTTTCAAGCTGAACAAGTCTGGATTGATTCTGATCAATTGTTTAGCGTTCATTGCCTACGTGTCAACTAATCAGTTATCAGTTATCAGTTATCAGTTATCAGTTATCAGTTATCAGTTATCAGTTATTAAGTATAAAAGCCCTTTGGCTCACTTGAGTCAGCGGGCTTTTGGCTTTCAAAAACCTCAATCAGCACAATCAACGTTTTGATTAACACTGATTAAAATCAGCATCAATCATGACAAGAAGCGGAATCAGCGTTCTATCTTTACGTTGATAACTGATAACTGATAACTGATAACTGATAACTGATAACTGATAAAGCCCTTTGGTTCATTTGAGCCAGAGGGCTTTTTTTTTTGCTTTTATCTGCGTCAATCAGCGCAATCAGCGTTCTATTTTAATTTCCATTCATTTTTTCAGTTATCCGTTATCAGTTATCAAAGTGAAGATAGAACGCTGATTCGGATTTTTGTCATGATTGACACTGATTTGAAATCGTGTTAATCAGGCTGTCATCAGTTTAATCAGGGTTTTGTTTACTCATATTGTTTACACTAGATCACTATTAAAAAAAGGAATGGTAATGAAAATAGAACCTTGATTGTGCTGATTGATGCAGATGAAAGCCCACTGATTCAAGTGAGCCAAAGGACTTTTATACTTAAAAGCTGATTTCCACGCTAAAGTTTTTGCGCGCCAAAACGCGGGCAAAGAATTGATAACTGATAATTGATAATTGATATCTGAACGTCTGAATCACTAAGGCTTGTAATCGCTGTGTAATGGAGTAATATAAATCAGTATTAATTAATGCTATTAAACACTCCCTTATTCATCTTACAAAAGGAGTAGTCTCATGATTGATACAGATGGTTATAGAATGAACGTAGGTATTATCCTAACAAATCAGGATGGGCAAGTGTTATGGGCAAAGCGTGTTGGACAAGATGCTTGGCAATTT
>JAYQWI020000996.1:0-18786 GCA_035871815.2 Candidatus Parabeggiatoa communis | reverse complement strand
TTTATGTTCCAAGTATTTCAACATGGATGGACATGTAGAAAACTGGGCTCCAATACTGATAGCAGCATTAAATCAAACGACTCCAAGTGCTATTCTGAAAAATAGACAGTTGTTAAAGTTTATGTTTGATGATTATGAGAGAGACGATTATTTGGATTATCTATGTGAAGTTGATATATCTGATGATGATTATAAGATAACGATATATGGGTATAAAAAGAAATTGCTTTTTGAAGGTACATTAGATGAATTTTCTGAAAAATATGATGAGATTTATTGATATTATTTGAGTACCCTTCAATTATCTCGAAGCTTTAGTTTCTGAAAATAACTCACTTTATACGTCGATTCGGTAATACACTCAGTGGGGAACAGATTAAACAATTTAAAGATGAAACGGGTTGATTAAAAGCAATTCGTAGGTTGGACTGACAACAGGAAGTCCAACCATTCATCTATTATCTTATATTGGAACTCGTACATCACTCCAAGCTCAATGGCATTGCACTCCAACCTACGCGGCTCAATATTGATAAAATATGAAAAAATCTTCAAAAGAAGACTTCAAACAAAGTGATCTGTTTGCATCTCTTCTATCAAAACTAGACACTGAAGACACGCCTTTATTTTCAAAGAATTATCAAGAACAACAAGATGTGATTGATAAACCAATTGATTATGTTAGTCGTAAAGCCATCGAATTACGTCCTCTGGATTTTCTGAGATTTTTTCCAGAGTTTCAAAATCTCTCGGCTGAGGAACTTAAACAAGTCAAAGTGTTGGATGCGAATCGTACTTTAGAAACCTATCTCAAAAGAGAAACCGACTCTTTGACGCTGATTTTGGAAACCACGCTGAACCAGTTGAGAGATACAACCTTTCACATAGAAGTACAAACCGATTATGATGACACAATAGATGAGCGGATTTTGGTTTACAGTGTGTTGATCAAGCATAAAACCAAAAAGCCTAAGGTAAAAACTTTACTGCTCAACTTGGATCAGAATCCAAAGTGTCAATTGTTAGGAAAGCGGGATTTTGGAAACATCAAACTTGAGTATGAAGTCCGAAATTTATGGGAACAAAGTTATGAAGAAGTCAAACAACAACACTTGACGGGTTTGTTACCCTTTACGCCGTATTTAAAAGGTGCTGATAAGGCTGAAATTCGGGAAGCTTCTGAAATCATCAAAGCCGAAATTTCAGAACCTCACGAACAAGCTGAAATGCTTTTTCTACTGGCTATTTTGGCTGGTAGAAAATATAATACTGCCGGTTTTCAACTACTTTCACCGACAACGATTATGAACATAGAATCACTTCGAGACGATCCCACTGCAAAACAACTGATTGAACTGTTGTTTCCAGATAAACTAGCGGCTGCTAGATCAGAAGGAAAAACAGAGGGAAAAACAGAGGGAAAAGCAGAGGGAATAGCAGAAGCAACAGAAAACTTTATACGTCGCTTCGGTAATACACTCAGTGGGGAACAGATTAAACAACTTAAAGATGAAACGGGTTGATTAAAAGCAATTCGTAGGTTGGACTGACAACAGGAAGTCCAACCATTCATCTATCTTGTATTGAAACTCGTACCTCATTCCAATCTCAATACCATTGAATTAAGCTCAGGGATTCAAAATTTATCTTTCTTCAGGCTATATGATCTCATCTTGCGGAACTTAATTCGTTAATTTAGCTTCGCTGAACTTCGTTTCTCACACGCTTCGTGAACGACGTTTCGTTGTACTGGCTATTAAAGGTATGAGCAGGAAAATAGCAATGCACCCCAACCAACTGTATTTGATAAGGGTTGATGATCGTTAAATCCACAATGAGATTGTCGCCAAAATCCAATATGGCGTTTAAGAAACTGATGAGAATGTCTTTGGATTCTTCACTCCCAAAAATTTTTTGAAACGCAAAATCTTTTTTTACATCAATGAATTGCATCGTCTTTCTCCTGCTATTATACTGTCTCAATACGGAAATGGGCGCTTGACAAAGTGCCAATCAACCACAACCCTTAATCCCCCATACCTTGTTCCCCTAAAATATTAAACAGAAAATGAGCATATTGCTCTTTCATCTGTAGTTCAAATTCACATTTAAGACGTTTTCGAGTGCAGTTCACTGGGCATCCTGATTTAGGGTTCATGGCTTCTTTTTCGTAAGTTTCCCAATATAAACCAACACCTCTTTTTTGCCAACTCGGCAAGTTATTAAAATTAATCCCCTGTTGAAATAACAGTTCGTTTTTGTCGGCCACAGAACGTTTTAATAAGGCTTTTGTCGCGGCCTGTGGCGATTGCCCTTGTTTTCTCAATAGCCAATAAGAGTGTGAATTTAAGGCATTCCGATGGGCATCTTCTTGTCGCCAGCGAAAATAATCACAGACTAATTCAGTTGTCGGCAGTTGCGAGATGCGACAGTCAAAACAACCGAGTTCGCCTAATAATAAGGAAAATTTCGCGCTGGCTTCCGCAGCCAGCATGGAATGGTATTTACGCATTTTGCGATTAAAAGTGTCTTCATGCAAAGCAAATAAGAGTGAAATTTCATCACTTTGCGTATAACCGTACTCTATTTTAAAACCACAGTTCATTAAGTGTTTTACGGTTTCAATCATGATATCGCGGAATCGACTGTCATAAGGCACGTCATAAGGATGCACTTCTTTAGTCAGCCGAGTAAAATTCCGGCCATCTAGTCGCGCTACCATGTAGACATTGGGCAAGACGCAATAATCGGAAGCGGTTTCAAAAACCCGCATTTTGGTATCAAAGTCATCAAATTTCATTTTTTATCCATTTTTGGATGATAAACTCATTATTATGGCCCATTTTCACATAGTAAAGGGTATCAAATCCTTCCGAAAAATGGGGGATTTTTAGTTTAGCATAAGCGGCTTGAATCCCTTTTTCTGGAATGCACGCTTTACCTGTGCGTGTCTTGTTGCGTTCAATAGCGGCTTTGATTTTTGATTGAAAGTAATAGCCAATAATTTCAAATCCTGCCGTTTTTGCCAATTCTATATATTTTTGGCGCGTTTCGACACTCGGATTAGTATTGTCAACGACAAAACTTTGTTTTGCTTGTAAACACGCTTTTAGGAGAATATCCTCTCGATGCCGGGTTTTAAGCATATCAAGGTTTATTCGTATATGGGTATCAGAAAAGTAGTGTTTATAAAAAGTCGATTTGCCAGTGGCTTGTATGCCTGTGAATAAAATAGCTTCCATGATTTTTAAGAAATACAAGGGGCGAACACGCCGGTTCGCCCTATAGCGTGTTCGCCCCATATCTTCATATCAAAAATAATAGGTTAAACGGAGATAAACGCTTTCACCAGGTGCGCTATATTGGCTGCTGTTTATCGAAATGCCGCCAAATTCGCTTTCGGTTTCGCCATAAGGTAAATCTAACCAGCCGATCAATTGCATGTTTTCTGTCCAGTCGTAAATGCCGCGCAGTTGAAACATACCGCTGCTGTCATGCAAATTGGCAAGCCAACTGGTGTAGAAATTAAATAAAGGGGTTATTTCAATTTGTACCCCACTGGTGAGATAATCACGGCCTAATGTATACGCTTCACCGCGTTCGAGACGTTTTTGTAAAGCGGGATCAGGCGATAAATAATGAGAGGGTTCCGTTTCACCGATACCATTACGGAAGTATTCAATATAGCCGTAAAAATTGTGTTCAAACAAAACCCATGAATAATCCATATTCGTGACTAAAGCAATCGCCGTGCCGCCGTCTTTCAAACGAGTCGCTGTGATATCGAAACGCCAAAGGGCTTCTAAAACATCTTTGCTTATCCCAAACCCCAACACGTTTTCGTCAAAATGACGGGCCGCCAGTAGATCAAAATCCCATTCTTCTTGATATCGCCCATGATATTTAAGCGCAAAACTGCTTTCTTCGCTTTCAACGTCATTCGTATCCAGATTGCGGCGTGGTAAGAGAATCATTTGTATATCATCACCGCTGTTAAATAGCCATTGCCCATAAAGCATGTCATCGCCCGTTTTATATTCTTTATCAATAGCAAGCGGCGAAAAAGGGCTAAAAATATCAAAGGGTTGAAAAATCAGGCCATTCCCCCAAGTGACGATTTGACGGCCTGCTCGCATAACCAACTGTTCGCCATTGTAACCCAAATAAAGACGATCTAAACGTTGCACAGCATCCAATTTATCACTGTGCCCCCATTCATCCGTCAGTTTAAACAAGCGACGCTTATCTTGAGGCAAACCCGTATTCGTTATCCCAACTAAACCGGCATCCGCTAAAGCGCGTTGCGTTTTCGGGCTATCACCATAACGGGCTAAGATTTCATAATGAATTTGCGTATCCCAAGCGCCCCAACGATTTTCTGCCGTCAGACGCAGATCGAGGGAACTGTCTAGTGGAGATTCTGGCCCATAATCGGCCATAATATTCTCACTGTTGTAATGCGTCGTCGCAAGATGCGATTTGAGATGGCCCCCAAAAGACCAGTCTTCAGCCGATGCAATACCGGTACATAATATAAAGCTGAATAAATAATTAGCCTTGCTGTTCATCGCCGTCAATACGCCCATCACGTAGTTTGATCAACCGTTTAGAATAACTCATCACCAATTGATCATGCGTAGAAAATAAAAAAGTGACTTGATGTTCTTGATTCATAATGCGTAACAATTGCATTAAATCATCAGCGGTTTGAGAATCCAAATTAGCCGTGGGTTCATCAGCCAGAATCAAACTTGGTTCTGAAACGATAGCGCGTGCCACGGCCACCCGTTGTTGTTGTCCCCCCGATAAATCGCCAGGCCGCCGATTTTCCAAACCAGCCAAGCCGACTTCTTTGAGAACACGTCGCGCTTTATCAGCCCTTTCTTGAGAGCTAACCCCTTGTAATTGCATCACAAACTCGACATTTTCTTGTGCGCTCAAAACGGGAATGAGATTATAGGCCTGAAAAACAAAGCCGATTTTATACAAACGCATATCGGCAAGCGCAGATTTACCCATTTTATCGACTCGTTGCCCATCAATTTCTATTTCGCCCGTTGTGGGTATATCCAAACCGCTGAGCAAATTAAGCAAAGTACTTTTGCCCGAACCAGAAGGCCCCGACAAACAGACAAAATCGCCTTTAGGGATATCCAAATTAATATCAACTAAGGCAGGAATAGTCACCTTACCTTGTTGATAAGTTTTGCTGAGGTTACGACAAGCGACAGGTAGTGGTTCCATAATTTTAATGGTTAATGGTTAATGGTTAATTGAACATTGCAGATCAGTGTAGAGTGGGTAAAGATTGTTGCCCACCATTAATTTAAAAACAAGAATATTATATTATGATAAAATGACACTTCGTGGCACTGAAGATGGCAAGGTGGGCAAGCGAGCTTTGACGTTGCGGGCTTTTATTTAACGAAAGAGCCTGATAACGAACCCCATCCGACATCTACATCTCTATTTATCTCAACAGAATCAAATCATTATGTTTTCCACGCAAAAGTTTTTGCCTGGAAATTTGTCCCGTACATTATGCGATTTGACTATTCGCACGGTGCACGGTTATAAGGAGATTAGGAAAAAATAATACACCAATCAACCGCTAAAGCATAAGGTAGATTATTTTTTTCCAAGTCTCTAAAATGCTAATAGCTCTAAAATCAATGATTTAATACATCGTGTCTAAGAGTGAGCGGCTCAGGAAACTACCCAAAAAACTAGAGTTGATTTATGTTATAATTTATAAGAATAGGAAATATGACAAATGTCTTTAAAAGAAGTCATCACTCAACGCGCTGTCCAGTCGGGTGGAACAATCCATATTAGGAACGCTCTTCTTCCGATTCTGTGGTTGTGCGGCATTATTACCATTCCAGTGTTTTCCATGACGTTATATTTGGTAGCAGTATTGCCAAATTGGTTAATCATCATGTTAATTGTTTTAGCCTATTTGCCTGTTTTGGTAGCGATTTTTTCTTTCTTGTATTTGCTCTTCAAAAATCCTGATAAGCTTCAATCAGAAGACTATCAAATTCGTAAGCAGTCACTAGAATTGATACAGGAAAAAGGACACCGTTTTCCAGTCAATCCTGTGTCTATTGAAGTGATTCCAAACCCTGAGCATTTGCGTTCATCCTCGTCATCAAAAGAGAAAAAGGAGAAGCCAAAATGAAGACCGTTTATATTCTCTTCTACAGTAATAGCCTCGGTACCCGTGAGGAAGTTCGGGATTATTTAGATAGCCTTTCTGAGGTGTTGCACTGGAGATATGATCTCACTAATGTTTTTTATCTGATTTCTTCAGAAAATGCGGATACTTTGGCCAAATTAATTCACCAATTCTCTCCGAAAGGACGTTTTCTCATCACAGAATTTTCTAAACAAAATAATCAAGGATGGCTTCCCAAAGAAACTTGGGAATTTCTCAATGAGAAAGTTTACTCGGACGATTATATTTATGAAAAGTAGAAGGCTCAATCACTCGATGTTCGATTTTAAGAAAAAATAACTTTTCACGCAAAAGTGAAAAAGAGACGCAAGAGACGCAAAAGACGCAAATATTTCGATTTCATCTTTAGCGTCTTTAGCGTCTTTAGCGTTTAAATCGATTTCAATCGATCAGGGCTTACAGACTAAGACTGGCTAATAAGTCCATTTGATGTTCACGTTTAAGGGGCCCAATCAAGTCATTCAAATTGCCTTGTAAAATATCATCCAATTTGTACAGCGTTAAATTAATACGGTGATCGGTGATTCGCCCTTGGGGATAATTGTAGGTGCGAATCCGTTCTGAGCGATCACCGCTACCGACTAAATTGCGTCGTGTTTCCGCTTGTTCCGCTTCTTGACGAGTACGTTCCGCATTTAATAAACGGGATTTCAGTAAAGACATCGCACGGGCGCGGTTTTTGTGTTGCGAGCGTTCATCTTGACATTCCACCACGATACCGCTTGGTAAATGGGTTAAGCGAATAGCGGAATCGGTTTTATTGACGTGTTGTCCACCGGCTCCAGAGGCGCGGAAGGTATCGACTCTTAAATCACTGGAGTTGACTTCAATATCATCCACTTCTTCCACTTCTGGCATCACGGCGACTGTGCAAGCTGAGGTATGAATACGCCCTTGAGATTCCGTTTTGGGTACACGTTGTACGCGATGGCCGCCGGATTCAAATTTGAAATGAGAGTAAACCTCTTTGCCTATGACGCGCATGATAACCTCTTTATAGCCACCTTGCTCACTTCGATTTTCGTTAATCGGTTCCATTTGCCAACCGCGTTGTTCAATATAAGTGGCGTACATCTTCAATAAATCGCCCGCAAATAAAGCGGCTTCATCGCCACCGGTGCCTGCCCGGATTTCTAAAAAGACATTGTGATTGTCATCGGGATCTTTGGGCAATAACAACACTTGCAATTCCGATTCTAAACGGGCCTCTTCGGCTTGCGCTTGCGCCAATTCTTCTTCGGCCAAGGCACGCATTTCGGCATCTTCATCGCGCAGCATCTCTTTAGCGGCCGTGATGGCTTCTGCATTTTGACGGTATTTTTTAAAACCGTCTACAACGGGTTGGATTTCCGCGTATTCTTTGGATAATTCGCGAAACTTGTTTTGATCGGTGATGACATCCGGATCAGCGAGCAGAGCATCAAGCTCTTGTAAACGCTCTGTGAGTGTTTCGAGTTTACTACGAATAGAGTCTTTCATGATGATTTAAAACCCGTGTTTTGGAATGTATTGGTCATTCCTTATGATTGATTGGAACAAAAACCGGGTTCGAGGTTGTTGTTAAAAAACCTGAACCAAGCGATTGATCTGACAAGGTATAGAAAGGGGGGATGAAAAATAGCGCGAGCGAACTCGCGCCTACAAAAATGAGGTAGGCTGTGTGGAGACGAGCGTACTCGCTATAGAAAAGATAAAAAAATAGGGTGTCATGTTTCGTTTGACGATCAAGTTTTTGGAGTGATTTATTCTCTTTATTTAAAATAATAGCATAATTTTGTGGGTATGGTGTCTATTAACCCATTATCGGCAAAAACAGGGTTAATAGGGCTATTGTGCCAAGAGCCAGTAATAACAGGAGTCGTTTTTTAATTATTTAGGACTTACGCTATAATTTCTTAAGGAACAGACAGGGTATGCCAAGTTCTTGACATTTCGGAACGTTCATACCACGTTCTAAGCTGGACTCCGACAGAACCTCACCATTCTTAGCATAACGATTAGTTTGTGTTGGCTTCCGTTGGGTGGAAAACGTCGCCATCTGCATTATAATATATAACGTAGCTGTATCAAGCTTCAGGAATGTGCGATACTCCATTATGCTGCTAAGCAGGGCAACCACAAGGGATTGCCCCTACAGACTAACTATTGCCTTCTTCTTCCAAACGCTCCGCCTTTTCTGTGACCCTTTTTTCTAAGTCTGCTTTATACTGTTTGACATTGTTGCGAATTTCTGGCATTTTTACGCCGACAATTTGCGCTGCGAGTATTCCGGCATTTTTGGCGTTATTGATGGCGACTGTGGCAACAGGTACACCGCCTGGCATTTGGACTATTGATAATAAGGAATCTAGGCCTTGTAAATGAGACGTTTTAACGGGTACGCCAATAACGGGTATGGGGGTGATAGCGGCAACCATGCCGGGTAAATGGGCTGCGCCGCCGGCACCGGCAATAATCACGTCTAGGCCTCTTGCTTCTGCTGTTTTGGCATACTTAAACAAACGTTCTGGGGTTCGATGGGCTGAGACGATGGTGAGTTCATAAGTGACTCCTAATTCTTCTAGCATTGTCGCGGCTTCTTTCATGACGGGCAAGTCTGAATCGCTGCCCATGATAATGCCTACACTTGGTTGAGTCATATCTTTTCCTTCCCTTTGATTTTTAAAATCGTTTTGACTTTTTGGAGTTTAGCCATCGCTTTATCTAAGCGATTATCCAAAATCGTAATGTGTCCCATTTTGCGAGCCGGTTGCGTGATAGCTTTGTCATAAAAATGGAAAGACAAACCGGGTATCGTTAACGCTTCCTGCAAACCTTCAATCACGGGTTGTCCGGTATAACCCGCTTCTCCTAATAAATTAAGCATGACAGCGGCCGGCTTTAATAACTCAGTCCCGCCCAAGGGTAGCCCGCTGATTATCCGAATCAGTTGCTCAAATTGGGAAGTCATACACGCTTCTATGGTGTAATGGCCTGAATTATGTGGCCTCGGTGCGATTTCGTTGACCAAGATTTCCCCTGTTCTAGTGAGAAACATTTCGACAGCAAAGATGCCTACTCCTCCCAATGCTTCTACCGCGTCAAGCGCCACTTGACGGGCTTGCTCTGTGGTTGCATCGTCAATCTGAGCGGGCGCGGCCACAATATCACAAATATTGGTGTTATCATCAAAAACCATTTCGACTACAGGATAACAGGCCATTTCGCCGTCCGGTTTTCTGGCGATGATAATGGCTAATTCTTTCGTAAAATCAATCAATTCTTCAATCATTGAGGGTGCTTTCAGTGCGAAAGCTAAATCCGCTTGACTTTTCAACACCATCACGCCTTTTCCATCATAGCCCCCATGACGCGCTTTTTGCACAATAGGAAAACCCATCTTAGCCAGAGAAGCAGGCTTCTCTACTGCTTCAAAATGGGGTACTGGGATACCCTTGTCTGCAAGTATTTGTTTTTGTTTTAATTTATCTTGGATAATTTCCAATACAGCGGGTTGCGGATAAATGGTACAACCGTCATGATGCAAACGGTTTAAGGTTTGTATATCAATATGTTCAATATCATAAGTCAATACATCGCTTACGTCGGCAAGTGCCGTGATCTTTTCAGGATCATACAAACTGCCGATAATCTGTTGATCAGCAATCTGAGCGGCCGGACAATCCGGCGTTGAATCTAACACGGTGACAAAAAATCCCATGTTTTTAGCGGCCAGTATGGACATTTTAGCCAATTGTCCGCCCCCGATGATGCCGATTCGTTTGATAGGATAAGGAGTTTGATTTTTTGGATTTTTTGGCTTTTGGATTTTTGGATTTGTCATATAGCGTTTGTTCGATAATCGTCGTCTTAGAACAATAGGTTGATAAATGATGTGATCATTAACCATTAATTATTAACCATTAAGCATTGACCAGGATATCAGTAAATAATGAACTTTAACAAATTGATTTTTAATACTCAAGGTGGGGTAATTAATAAGCAAGCGGTGCAGATAGTCTCTGCGAATGGTGTGATGGGATGTTATGAAGTGATTGGGGGGTGTATGTTTCGACGCGAGGCAGAGACGCGATGCTTCGCGTCTCTTTGCCAATTTTGGGTTGTGATTTATGGGTGTATGCAGCTCGGCCGAGACGCTTCGCGATCGCGTCTCTACGATCCGAGTTCTTTATTTCTCTCTCTGCAAATTTTTTCACAGGGACGTGCAAAATAAGCCGTTAAAACACAACAGGCCATCATTGATAACCATGAACAGAAAAAACCAATGCTGTAAACACTTAAGAGGCTGATATCCTCAAAATCACCGGCTTCTAAGAGTATATCAGGGTCAAAAACCATAAAGAAAAGAACAGTGACAAAACCAGCAACAACAAAAGAAGGCCATAAAATAGCAATAAACTTTTGGATAGTCGGAATAGATGATTTTGATGTCATAGTCAATTTCCCTAGTTAAGGCAAATGAACAAGGGGCGGTGGTGTCCAGCCTTTTTTGATGTGTTCAACCACGACTGTCGTGTCAATACCACCCCGCACATTAAATTCTGCCCGCAAACGCATAAAACGTGGCGCACAGGCTTGCACTAAATCATTGAGAATCAGGTTTGTGACCGCTTCGTGAAACGCCCCTTCGTCACGATAAGACCAGATGTAACCTTTCAATGATTTTAATTCAATACACTGTTTATTTGGCACATAGTCTAAAAACAATGTAGCGAAATCAGGTTGTCCCGTTTTGGGACACAGACAGGTAAATTCAGGAATACGGATATGAATCGTATAATCACGTTCGCTATGCGGATTGTCAAAAGTTTCAAGTGTTTTGTCTGGTCGAATTGGCATAATTGAATGTTTGGTTTGAGTCAGTTTGTTAGGGTAATGACACTATTCACTCTTCCATTTTCTGCATAGCTTGTCGTTGTAGCTCACAAAATTCATCGGCGGCATTATAGCCTTGCATTTTGAGACTATGGTGACGTACTGCACATTCAAGTAGTACAGCTAGATTGCGCCCTGGGGCCACGGGTAAGCGGATTTCAGGTAGTTCGACACCCATAATGCTACGGACACCATAGTCACCTTGTAAGCGGTCAATATTGAGCAGACGCTTAGAGCTGGCCGGTTCTAATTGCACAATCAGTCGTAAGTATTTGTCTTTCTTGATGGCACTGTCGCCAAACAAAGCTTGTACATTTAAAATCCCTAAACCACGTACTTCTAAAAAGGCATTCATGCCTAAAGGGCAGACGCCTATGATAGTTTTGGGTGTCATTTTTGAAAATTCCGGGGCATCATCAGCAATTAATCGATGCCCCCGACTAACCAGTTCTAGGGCTAATTCACTTTTCCCTGTTCCGCTATCACCCATAATTAAAACACCCATCCCTAACACGTCCATAAAAACACCGTGCAAGGTGATGCGTTGCGCGATTAATCTGGCGAAAGTGGTATGCAGATAATTAATCACATTTTCGCCAGACAAAAGTGAGGTGAAAAGAGGAATCTGCTTGTTGTCGGCTATGTTGAGCAAGTCTTCAGGGACAGAGAGGCCGTCAACCACAATAATACTGACTAGATTTTGGTTTTCAAATAATTGCCTGAGGGATTCCTGATAAGCGTTTTTTTCAAGACCCTTTAAATAGGCAAGTTCGTATACGCCAATGATTTGAATTTGATGAGGATGAATCAGGTTAAAATAACCGACATTGGCGAGTTTTTGATCTTGTTCTAATAAAATGGCACACTGAACACCTTTTTGTCCTGCAAGCCAAGCCAATGTTAAATCATCGGCGTGATTTTGAAAGAGTTCCTCAACAGTAAATCGGGTCATAATAAATCAGCTTTCGATACTCACGTTTTTTTACAAAAACGTGAAGATCGAATATTAAACAGCTTCCAGTGAAGCAATAGGGTTAAATGTAAACTGGGTCATAACAAATCAGCTAACTGGCGGCTTCCAGTCGGTCAAGAGGTTAAATTTGTCTCCACAGTCTTCTGTGTGACGCAACTTTTCACGAAACTCATCACTGCTAAACATCTGTGCCAATTGGGCCAGAATTTCTAAATGTTCATCTGTCGAATTTTCAGGCACCATTAAGGCAAATAGTAAATCAACCGGTTTTTTATCAATCGAATCAAAATCGATACCGTTTTCCAGTTGTAAAAAGGCTGCTAAGGTGACATTGCATTGAGCAACTCTAGCATGAGGAATCGCAACCCCTTTACCAATGGCGGTACTGCCTAATCGTTCACGCCCTAATAGACCTTCAAAAACATCGTAGCTGGTCAGTGATGAGGTTTCTTGGGCCAGCAATTTACTAAAGTATTCAAGAACACGTTTCTTGCTGCTTGCCTGCACATGACAGAGTATCCTTTCAGGTGTCAGAATGTCTGAAATTATCATGGGCTTGTGACTTATTCAATCCGTTGGTTGATGAGCTTTCAGACCACCTTCAGACTGATGATGGTTTTGAAGTTTTTCCTTGTGTTTTTTAATCTGTTTATCCAGTTTGTCAGTGAGGGCATCAATTGCAGCATACATGTCTTCATGTTCTGCATTCGCAAATAAGTTAGCACCACTGACGTGCAAGGTGGCTTCTGCTTTTTGACGCTGTTTCTCCACAGTAAGAACCACATGCATGTTGGTAACATGATCAAAATGACGTTCTAAACGATCCATTTTAGTGGTAACGTAATTACGCAGAGCTTCAGTAATCTCAATGTGATGACCACTAAGATTGAGTTGCATTGGTGTACTCCTTATTTTTGTTAATGAGGGTGTTATTGTGAATTGTGATTGGGCAACCGGGCACCCACAAGGGATTGGGCAACCAGAAGGGATTGCACCTTCCCTACAAGCACAATAAATTAATTGTGAATTGTGATTGATTGGGCAACCACAAAAAATTGTGCAACTACAATGGACAACCACAATGGATTGCCCCTACAAGCACAATTGCTGCTGCACTAGACGACGAATAAGCGTTTCCTATCATTGGAGGATGGAATAACCATGGCTTCGCGGTATTTGGCAACTGTGCGTCTGGCGACTTTGATTCCTCGTTCTGATAATATCGTGGCAATTTTACTATCACTGAGTGGTTTTGTCGTGTTTTCAGTCGCAATCATTTTTTTGATCATAGCACGAATGGCCGTGGAGGAGCATTCTCCACCACCAGTGGTGCCAACATGACTAGAAAAAAAATATTTAAGTTCAAATATACCTCTGGGGGTATGAAGATATTTTTGTGTTGTGACGCGAGAAATCGTTGATTCGTGCATTTCCAATTCTTGGGCAATATCATGTAGTACCAACGGTTTCATAGCTTCTTCGCCATAGTCCAGAAAACCGGATTGACGTTTCACAATACATTTAGCCACTTTCAATAATGTTTCATGGCGACTTTTAATACTTTTTATAAACCACCTGGCTTCTTGTAAATGCGTTTTTAAACTCGTATGATCTTCACGATTTTCGATCTTTGGAATCAGACTGGCATAGTGAGCATTAATACGCAGTTTAGGTGAAATATCTGAATTAAGTTCGACTTTCCACAAACCCTTAACTTTTTTGACATAAGCATCAGGTATAATATAAGTCGTCTGTGAAGATTCAAGCAAAGCCCCTGGGTGGGGATTGAGGGATTGAATAAAATTAACCACTTCTCTTAATTTTTCAGGACTTAACCTCATGCGTTTGCTTAATTGGGGATAGTCGTGTGCACCCAACAGGCTTAAATGTTTCTTCACGAGAGTAGTTGCTTCTTTCAAACAAGGGGTGTTGGATTTGTATTCAGCCAATTGTAATAATAGGCATTCTTTTAAATTGCGTGCCCCTACGCCAATTGGATCAAATTTTTGAATGCGATGGAGTACGGCTTCTATTTCCTTATTATTGACAGGTATTTCGCTCGCTAAACTTTGTGCTATTTCGTCAATTGAAGCACGTAAATAACCATCGCTGTCAATGGCATCAATGAGGGCTATAGCATAGAGATGCTCTCTATCTGTAAAATGATCTAACCCCAGTTGCCACCGTAGAATATCTTGTAATGTTTCTATATTAATTTCTTGATGAGTTAAAAAATCTTTACCCTTGTTATTATTAGAAGCGTCATAGGGGGAGGCTTCGATGCTGCTGTCATAAATATCTTCCCAGTCACTGTCAACGGCCAGTTCATCCGGAATCTCGGTAATATTACCCACAGCGATTTCATCATTCCCTTCATTATCTAATCCGCTTGAAGCATCAGAATTTGAATTGCTCAATTCTTCTTCCGCTTGCAGCTCAAGGTTTTGAGCAAAATCTAAATCCTGATTTTCTTCACGATCAGTCTCGTAGTCATCGTCTTCTGCCACTTCCAACATGATGTTGGATTCCAAGATTTGCTGAACTTCCATTTGCAATTCATGGGTAGACAACTGCAAGAGACGAATAGCCTGTTGCAGTTGTGGTGTCATAGTAATCTGTTGACCGAGACGTATTTGGAGACTTTGTTTCATAATCGTTATTCAAAAATCCTGTTTAACCTACCGACATCAACCTTATCACTGGCCGGTTTGACATTATAATCTGAAATTGTGGCCTAAATAGACCTCTCTAACGTGTTCATTGTGTAAAATATTCTCTGGTGTGCCTTCTGCAATCAGATTGCCATCATTAACAATATAGGCACGGTCACAGATACCCAAGGTTTCACGAACATTATGATCGGTGATTAAAATACCAATATCTAAACGACATAAATGGGCAATAATCCGTTGAATATCTAACACAGAAAGCGGATCAACGCCTGCAAACGGTTCATCAAGCAAAATAAACCGCGGTTCCGATGCCAAGGCACGGGCAATTTCAACACGCCGCCGTTCTCCTCCTGAGAGACTGATACCGAGATTGTTGGCTAAATGTTCTATATGCAATTCCTCTAACAAGGCTTGAAGGCGTTCTTTGCGCTTAGCTTTGTTGAGATGCTTTTGCACTTCAAGAATGGCCATAATATTATCGGCAACAGTCAATTTACGAAAAACGGAGGGTTCTTGTGGTAAGTAACCTAATCCCATTTGTGCCCGCTTGTGCATAGGGTAACGGGTGATATCGGTTCCGCCTAAGAAAATAGAGCCTTGCTCGCACCGAATCAAGCCTACCATCATATAAAAGCAAGTGGTTTTGCCCGCGCCGTTTGGCCCTAACAAACCCACTACTTCAGCACTGGTCACCTTGAGGCTGACATTTTTGACAACGAGACGAGATTTATAGCGTTTCGCCAGATGATGGGCTGATAGCGTACTGGTTCTCATAAACGTTAGAATCCCATACAACTAATTGTTAATTATTAATTATTAAATTGCTAATGGTTAATGGTTCTACTTCAAATGCTCAATAGATCTTTGAAGTCAAAAGTGGCTTATGGTGGGGGCCATTGCGCTTCAAGAACAAAATCCTAAGGGGTTAAAACCCTCTCGTTCTGACCTAAAAACATTAAACCATTAACCATTAATCATTCCACATTTAGCTTCGCTGGCCTTCGGCTCACGCTAAAGTTTTAGCGCGCAAAAACGGGTGGAAAACCATTATAGACGTTCACTTCTTTGGCTGCGGCTTAAATGTCATTATAACCCGCCCCTTTTTAAGGTTGCCTTGATCCGCTTTAATGATACCCTGTTTGGTATCATAAGAAATACGTGGCGCTGTCGAGATGTAAGTATCTATGCCGCCTTTATCTTTTCGCAATTCAGCCTGCTTCTTTAAGTGCAGCATACTCTTAACCGCATGATATTCCATCTCATTAGCCTGAGCTTTGATATTATCGCCTGAATCAAGACGTTGCTTAAAACGAACAGGTTGACCTGAAGCCACAATTTTCTCAATTTCGTGTTTTTCCGTGTAATTCAAGGTGACGGTCTCGGCATTCAGGCGAATAGAACCTTGACTGACAATGACATTACCAGCATAAATAGCAACGCCTTTGATATTGTCAATGCTGGCCTGATCAGCCTCAATTTGAATAGGTTGTTCACTATCATTGGATAAAGCAAAAGCCCCATTGGAAAGCAATAGAGTGATAAAAAATAACCTGAATCTATGGCAGTACATAGTGTCCTCGCACTTTTGAAAGTAATTCTACCTGTTCTGTGGGCATAAAAACACGCATACCAATGCTGTGAGTTTTGCTGTTGTGACTGATAATGGTACTGGGAGCGGCCGTTTCGGCATATTCTGTATCAACTTGCACCAACACATCTTGTGAGATCACTTTCACTTGTTGTTGTGGATTTTGAGTCTGCCGTTGCAAAGTGGTGTTACCGAGTAACTTGATCTGATTACCATCGGGCGATATTTCACCTTTTTCGGCACGCATTGTCCATGCAGGTTGTCCTTCTTCGTTATAGAATACCATATAAGGTGCAGTCAAGGCTGTATTAGCTTGTGGATAATGTACCATCATTTTGGCCGTCAATTGATTTTTTTGGTGACCTTGTTCATCCATACGAGTCGTCTTAAAATTTTTTAGGGTGTAATCAGGGACATCAAGACGACTTTTGGGCAAATCCGAAAAATCTTTTTTCAAACTAGACCAAAGCCCAATTGTTATTAGCATCAAACTCATTAAAACCAATCCGCTTCGCCAATAATTTAACACATTTTGAATATTGAGCGTTTTTTTAATTAACGCAAATCGATTTTTAACACTGGCGCGTTGTGATTGACGTTCTTTAGTCGATTTTGGTTTTGAAAATCGTCGAAGAAACGGGGCCTTCCAGAAATAAAGCTTAATAAATTTGCCTTTTGGTGTCGTAATGATAAAACGCGGATATTTGAACATTAAGCTTTCCTAAAAGAATCAAACCACAGTGCCTGTTTTCGGCTTCGTAGCCCATAACGACTCAGTTACGCTTATGGTTATTGAAAGCCAGAAGCGATGTGTTTGCCATCGTGCGGCTTGCCAGCATTGCTCTTTAAAGAGCAAAACCCGAACCGGTGTAGCGACGGTGGCAAGGGGCTTTAGCCATAAATGATGTCTTAAAATTATTTAATCGGTATCAATGTCTATTGATAACTGAGAATTGAGAATTGAGAATTGAGATGATAATTGACTAAACCACTTTGGCTCGTAAGATATCATGCAGGTGCAACACGCCCCTCAAAGTCTGTTGGGCATCCACGACCAATAACGCAGTGATTTTATAAGTTTGCATCACACTCAAGGCCTCAACTGCCAAGCAATCCGCAGTGACGGTTTTACACGATGCCGTCATCACCTCAGTTATTATTGTACTATGAATATCAACTTGTTTATCAAGCACACGACGCAAATCGCCATCAGTAAACACACCAACGACATGCCGCTTATCGGTTACGATTGCCGTCATGCCTAAACCTTTATGCGTCATTTCTACCAAGGCATCGCGCAGGGTTGCCGTGGGCGACACTATCGGTATGGCCGAACCCGGGTGCATAATATCATGGGTTAATAATAACAAACGACGTCCCAAACGCCCCCCCGGATGAGAACGGGCAAAATCCTTGGCGCTAAAGCCCTTCGCTTCAAGTAAGGCAATCGCCAAAGCATCCCCCATCACCAAAGCGGCCGTCGTGCTAGACGTAGGCGCTAATCCCAATGGACAGGCCTCTTTTTCGACGCTCACATCAATGTTGACAGTCGCGGCCCTCGCCAGTGTCGAGCTTTGATTTCCAGTCAAGGTAATTAAGGGTACGCTTAAGCGTTTAATAAGTGGTAGAATAAGTGAAATTTCTTCCGTTTCACCGGAGTTTGATAAAGCCAAAACCACATCTTTAGCGGTAATCATCCCTAAATCGCCATGACTGGCCTCGCCAGGATGCACAAAAAAAGCGGGACTCCCAGTACTGGCTAATGTGGCCGCAATTTTACCGCCGATATGCCCAGATTTGCCCATACCAATGACAACAATTCGCCCCTCGCATTCAAGCATAAACTCGCAGGCCTGTACAAATCTCTCATCAATTCGAGCGGTAAGTGCGCTAATAGCCTGGACTTCAGTGTGTATTACCGCTAAGCCTAATGCACGTAGTTTCTCGGTTTGCTCTGACATAGACAAAAAAACACCATTGACAAGTACATGCTACACTCGCATTTTGTAATTGTAAAAATTGTAAATTATGAATTGTGAATTGTGAATAAAAAACTCAGTTTACCCACCCATTTCGTATTTGATGAAAAAAAGCTCATTTAATCATAAACCCAAATTTTTTTGATTGTATAGTAAACAAATTAGGAACCGTAGGGAAGCTACGCTAAATACAATGAATAACCCGTAACGTTGATTCATTATCATTGATGGAAGCAACGTTCGCAAGCCATGAATCGCAAATCACAGATCACAAACCAAAAAGGCAAGCAGTCTAAAAAATTGGAATGCCTATTGATGATGTGTTCATAAGTTCATATTAATTTACTCTATACAAAACAGACTGTTTTGACTCTGACAATTTTCATCCGTTTTGAGATACCAGAGAATCTTGCAGGGACAAATCTATTGCCTTTGCTCCATATTGATTACTCCTTTTTTAA
>JAYQWI020000995.1:0-3083 GCA_035871815.2 Candidatus Parabeggiatoa communis | reverse complement strand
GGTAACACCAGTAATTGGATTATCATCTTTGTCGTTGATTACCCCAGAAATTGTATATTCTACAACTACTGGTATTGTCACTATCACATTGTTGTTTGCCGAATGGGTGGCTCCTTTATCATCCGTTACTTCAAGGGTGATTGTGTAGTCCCCAACTTCGTTAAATGTCAGTTGAGCATTTTGACTTTCTGCTGTTTGACCATCAGATGTAGTCCATTTGTAGCTAACGATACTACCATTTGCAACGGAAGCACTAGCATCTAAATCAACTGTCAGAGGTGCAACACCACTAGTTGTTGAAACACTGAACTCAGCCGTTGTTTTTTGGGCAACGGTGGCTCTAATTTTAGTAGTTGCAACTACGGTTGGATCAGCTTGAGAAGTAGCAGTAATGGTAATAGTATCATTACCTTCAGCTGGTAAGACAATACTCAAATCCAACTGTTTTTGTTTAAGCCCTTCAACCGTGATTGAAGAAGGTAATCCACTAATTGTAGTACCTTTTTTACTGACTACACTCAAAGTATAGGTGTCTGTCTTGGGACCAGCATTAGACACTTTCAACTTAACAGGAATAGTTTCATTGGCTTTTCCTTGAACATCTTGAGTATCTAAAACAACACGGTAGATGATCTTATTAGGCCCTCTAACTATCTCACTGGCTTGAATAATATCTTCCAATTGAACACCTTGGTCTAATAAAACGTTATCGGCGTAAATTGCTACTTTGCCACCCGCTTTAAATACTTTGCTTGTATTACCACGAAGATCAACGATACCACCATCACCGACAGCTATGGTAATATCTCTGCCTGCTACAATAGCATCGTCTCTCAAATCATTTAACACAAGTTTCCAATTATCACCACCAAAGATAACAATATCCTTTCTTGCAACGATATTTATATCTTTTCCGGCTAGCATGATATCTGGTTCCACATAAATCGAGTCACCTTCTAACATACCATATATACTTATCTCGGATTCATCACCAGCAGGAACAATAGTTAAATCACCGCCTTGTCCTCCTTTCACTTCGATATTGATACAATTTAGACAACCTTCTTCTACCGTAATATCACCACCTTTACCACCACGAGTGGTAGAATTTTTAGTGAAAACCATATTGGTTGATCTAAGTGTTGTATCACCACCTTTACCACCAAAACGTAGTTTATTGAAGTAGTCAGGCACATCGTCCTTCTTCTTGAAATTCATGCCTATTCCTTGACCAGCTTCTATATCTCCATTTTGGTAGATATTGGCTGCTTCTATTCTGACATCTCCACCAGTACTTAAGGCATCAGTGGGTTCTAAGGAATTAATGCTACCGCCATTAGTATAATCATAGCAATCACCATCTTTGGAATGTAAAGCTCCTAATGCAGCTTTTAGAGGAATTTTTGTATAATCATACGCTTGGTTACCTGCCAAACTACCATCTGTATACCCTGTATCATTACAGTGAGAATAATCCATTTTAAATACAGAAAGATTATTCAGTTGTAAAAGGTCTTTCAGTTGTGGGAATCCAATTAATTCCTTGTTTTCTATGCGAGTTACCGTATTTAGATATACTCCTCCCGTATAGTTAAACCGTTTACCATTACCTCCTTGGATCGTTCCTTCATTATAAAAACTTCCCGTCAGACCCCAAGACGCTTTTGAACGTATCTCAATCCTTTCAATGTCATTGGCATGGGCAAAATGTTGAAACCACTTGGGTATCGCTGAAGCTCCACGCACCTCTCCATAATTGATAAACCAATAATTAAAATCCATTACAACTGGATGATAAAAATATTTATCTGCTACCAACGTTAGTGTTCCATAATTACAAATAGAACCAAAAGTAACATTTTTGGTATTTCCAAAAAGAGGTAAGTAAATTGTACCAAAAGTTGAGATTTTCTTATAAGCAAATACATCTATATCGCCATAAGCACCTGTAGTTGGCCATGCACCAGTGGTAGTTAAATCAATAACAGTTGCAGTAGTGTTCGATGGACAGTCGTCAGAATTTAATCCACAAAGAACATAATCAACGTTTTCACATTCTGCGGTTATTTGGTCTTTTACCTCTGGAGGAATAACATTACTGCTTTGATTGGCAAAATCTGGAATAGGAAAGTCTATTTTCTCAAGCAATTGAGCATTCCCATCAATTCTAACACCATCATCAGAAACAGAGATTGTTAAAGGATCATCTGAAGACCATTTTATTTCAGTTTCAGTAGTCAAATTAGCAGTTAACCAACCAGCATTAACATCTTGCCATATTGAGTAAGTACCTTTTTTAACATTATAAAATTTATAATGCCCGTTATCTGTAAGAGCACCAAAAGGTGAACCGGCATAACTTAGTGGCTTCATTACAATATAATGTCGACCTTCAACTAGAGTTTCGGAAGTATCATATTTACCATTATTGTTGGTATCAATGAACTTATAGCCTTCAAGAGTGCCGTCCCAGTTAGGAATAGGACTACTTTCTTGTTTAACTTCAACAGTTTGTGGACTATTTTCTGCACCGTCAGCCGTTAGCGTTACTGTGCCAGTTCTTGCATCACCAGAATTAGCAGTGTAATTGACAGTGATTGTGCCATCATTAGTACCAGAGGCATTGTTAATGGTTAACCAATCAGCATCGGTTTGAGCTGTCCAGTTCATAGTACCGTTACCAGTATTTGCAATATCAAAGGTAAATGAGCCGTTTGTGGCTGAAATATCCTGAGAATTTGTAGTTACTGATAATTCATTAATATCAATTTTGGCTGCTTGGTTTACAGTAATAACTTGAGAGCCATTTTTTGCTCTTGGTGCGACAATTGTAATTGTCCCGGTTCTTTCTTCACCAGAATTAGCATCATAATGAACTGTGATTGTGCCGCTATTTTCGCCATAATCGCCACTTTCAATTGCTAGCCATGAGTCATTAGCTTCGGCTACCCAACCCATTGGGCCAGTACCAGTACCAACATTCGCAACATCAAAGGTAATTGTATCACTTGTCCCGGTAACATCATGGGAAGTTTGGCTCACGGATAAAGTAGTATCCAGTGATGATTTTACCAATCTGATTG
>JAYQWI020000994.1:0-2681 GCA_035871815.2 Candidatus Parabeggiatoa communis | reverse complement strand
TATTTATCCACTTTTTCATCCTCATTGGCAAAAAAATCCTCTGTAATCTTGATGCTTAAATCATCCACCACCCTTGGCTCAAGCGTTTGATAACTCTGCTCGTTGTCATAGTAAGCCCGGCCTTCAATGCGAAACCGTTCCCGGCCTTCTTTTGATTTGATGAACGGGATTCTTATCTCTTAACCATGCGTTTTCCTTGAAGACAGTTTGAACGATCCAAAGGTGTATTCTTTAATAGCCCCCTCTTCACCAACAAGGTAAGTGATTTTGATTTCCACGTAGTCCAAAGCGCCACCGAATTCTTCGTAATGAGCTAAGAGATTGCTGAGGGTGACTTATGTCATCAAACCGCCACCCATCACTTCAAAATCATCAAGCAAGGAAATCCCGTCTGTGTAAACGGCTTCAGGTGGTACGATGATTTTGGGGGTGGCAATATCGTGTGGTATGGGAAGTTTGACGGATTTACCGGGGAGTATTGTCAAGGCAGGATTGAGCAATAGGGCTTGATCGTCTACCATAACATATCCTATTGTTACGGTTTGACGACTGGTATTGATTACGTTATCCCCATTGACTTTTAAGCCGGGTTGGGTGCTTCTTGCCAGTGATAACGCCAGTTGTAAGTCACCACGCACTTTGGAATCAAGACGAGTTTCGTATTTCAGTTTCAGCGGCAATCCAGTCTCACGGCCCAAACGCCACAGGGCAATATTGCCTAGCGCATGACTCTCAATGGTCAACGTGATTCGCAGAATGTCTTCGATAGGTACAACGGCAATGTCTCGCACGCCTTCGCTGATTATCTTTGGGTTTGAGAGCTTCCAATGGGTAAACAAACCCATCACTTTTTCGCCCGTTTCGGCCAGTTTTTGCGAGGCTAAAGATTTCAACCACGGATCAACTGTCAATTTCGCATCAAAATGCAGCGTGATTTTGTCAGGATGAAGATTATCATATTGAATGATCCCCAATTTTCCATTAGGATGTGGTTGAATCAAAGCATCCGTCGGGGCTAAACGGTTTATCAATAACGCATCCTTGACTATAAAACGCCGAATATCCTTCGGCATCCCGCCCGCTGCCTGAACAGTGATCCAATTTTGCCAGATGGGCGGTAGCCACTTTTCCCTAATCTCTATCAAGGGCATCACAATCTGACTATATTCAGCGTAGTCTTCAGAAATAATGGCAGAACTCATCGCTTTAACCATTTTTGCCATGTTTTGAAAATGGCCCAAAAGTTGGTTTCTGTCTTTAAGTAATACCGCCTCTAGCACCTGTTTATTCAGTTTCTTAAGCCAAGAAACCATCCATTGAGACTGATATAACCGGGCCCCTTTGGGAACATCATCGGTGGCGGCCTTCAAATCCTGAGAAATCATCAATTCTCCGCTGTCGGCTGTGTTAGCCGCACAGGTAAACCATACCGCGCCATTTAATGCGAAGCCCGTTTTGAAAGCGATGGGATAGCCTTTGTTTGATGGCTTGATGAGTATGTCTTCTAAAATATCGACTGATTGATGGGTAGAGACCAATTGTCTGGCAATGTTGCTGACATCGGTTTCATTGAATTTATCTTGATAGCCAGAAAAGGCAGAACGACGTAGCTTTTGGAGACTGAACTTGAAACGTTCCGCTGCTTTCACAGAGGTTGTAAAAGGCTCAAAACGGGCAGAAGCATAAAAAATGCTTAGGCTACCGCAACTTTGTGCAAGCGTTTTAAAATCTAAAACACCCGCTTCACCCACAATCAGCTGTCGAACGATGATAAGCAAATTGAACCCCGCACCTTGGGCACTTGATAAGCCAAAGTGAGCGATATGCGAAAGCCGTAGTGTATCGGCCATCAGTACCATATTCAGGGGACGTTTTTCTGGAGAAGTGCTTGGCAATGTGAACCTGCCCAAATCAAGATCGTCAGCCAAAATCACTATTGTTTGAGGCCTGTTTTCCAAAGGGAGTGTGGCAGGCGCATTTTTTAAGTCACGCCAATCAATGAGTTGAGTCGTTGCATTCGCTGTCTGCATTAAAACGATTAATAGTGTCAGTGTTAGGTAGGCGATACGTTTTATTGGCATGAAGAGTTCCTTTGTGTTGAGTGCAACAGATGATTTCGCAAGGAATGTTGTAGGGGCGAACGGGCGTGTTCGCCCAAGCGCTTGGCGTTCATTTCATCTGAGGCACGACTACTTTCAGTCTTGGAATATCCGCCCTGATCGCTTTGACTTCCCAAGAGAAAAAGCCATTTGGCTGAATCCCATAAACCTGAAACTCCCCGTTAACAATGTCTGTGTAACTTAATAAAAAGGGTTTAGGGCCTTTAGCTGTCAGTTGCACCGTGCGGCTTTCTTTTCGAGTGAGTGCTTCAAAATAATCCGGCAATTTCACCAGCGCATGGCCATTGCTGAGTTCTGCTTCACCTCGATAAAAGACGGCCGATTCAGGCCCCTCCACACTCGCATGTATCAGATCAAAGCTTGGTTTGCTAGGGTGAGGAATTTGAAAATTTTTACTGCCACTCGCGGATAGGTCTCCTTTAAAGTAGGCAGCTTTCGCTGAGCCTTTTTGGTGAACCCACAGCGTAGGCAGATCATTGCTGTTTGATTCAAGGTACAACGCATTTCCTTGATTCGCTTTAAAAACTGCAGCATCTGACGAGCCTTTTTGATCAACATACA
>JAYQWI020000993.1:0-1940 GCA_035871815.2 Candidatus Parabeggiatoa communis | reverse complement strand
CCATGAGTGATGTCAAAGTTTATGATCTTTTTCCCGAAGCCGTAGCACATGCCCATATCACAGAGGACAAATATCAGGAGATGTATGCCCGTTCTGTCTCCGATCCTGATGGGTTTTGGGCTGAACAAGCTAAAGAACTGGGGACTTGGTTTAAAGACTGGGATCAGGTACAAAGCGGAAGCTAAGATGAAGGCAAATTTCGCTGGTTTGAAGGCGGAAAACTCAACGTGGCCTACAACTGCATAGATCGGCATCTGGAAACGCGAGGCGATCAAGTTGCCATCTTATGGGAAGGCGACGATCCGCAAGTTGACCAGAAAATCACCTATCGTGAATTACACGAAAAAGTCTGTCGCTTTGCCAATGTACTCAAAGCGCGTGGCGTTAAAAAAGGTGATCGCGTCTGTATTTACTTGCCCATGATCCCCGAAGCCGCCTATTCCATGCTCGCTTGTACACGTATTGGTGCAGTACATTCAGTCGTCTTCGGCGGTTTTTCCCCAGAAGCTTTGAAAGATCGTATCTTAGATTCAGGTTGCGAAGTCGTCATCACAGCAGACGAAGGATTGCGTGGTGGCCGGACAGTTCCCTTGAAAGCGAATGTCGATAAAGCCCTCACTCAATGCGCCAAGGTACATAGTGTTATCGTCGTCAAAAAGACAGGAAACGAGCAAGCCTGGAAAGACGGCCAAGATGTTTGGTATCACGAAGAAGCGGAAAAAGTAACCGCTGACTGCCCAGCCGAAGAAATGGATGCCGAAGATCCCTTATTTATTCTCTACACATCAGGCTCAACGGGTAAACCCAAAGGCGTGTTACACACCACCGGCGGTTATCTCCTCTACACCGCCATGACACATAAGTACATTTTTGATTACCATGATGGTGATGTTTACTGGTGTACCGCAGATGTCGGCTGGGTAACCGGCCACTCCTATATTATTTATGGGCCACTGGCCAATGGCGCGACGACTTTAATGTTTGAAGGCGTGCCCACCTATCCCGATGTAGGCCGTTTCTGGCAAGTGGTGGACAAACACCAAGTCAATATATTCTACACCGCACCCACCGCCATTCGCGCCTTAATGGGTAAAGGCAACGATCCCGTCAAGGCCACTAGCCGTAAAAGTTTACGCATCTTAGCCAGTGTTGGAGAACCGATTAATCCAGAAGCCTGGGAATGGTATTATCACGTCGTCGGTGACGGCCGTTGCCCCATTATGGATACCTGGTGGCAAACTGAAACAGGCGGTATTCTCATCACCCCCTTAGCAGGCGCAACCAAATTAAAACCGGGTTCTGCCACGCGCCCCTTCTTTGGCGTTGTGCCAGCCATTGTCACTAACGAAGGTGAGGTGCTTGAAGGCAAAACAGAAGGTAACTTAATCATCACCCGCCCCTGGCCCGGTCAAATGCGAACCCTCTATGGCGATCATCAACGTTTTATTGACACCTATCTCAAAACCTATCCAGGCAACTACTTCACTGGTGACGGCGCACGGCGCGATGAGGATGGTTACTACTGGATAACCGGCCGAGTGGATGATGTCATCAACGTTTCCGGCCATCGTATGGGCACAGCAGAAGTCGAAAGTGCGCTCGTGTTACATGAAGCCGTAGCAGAAGCCGCCGTCGTAGGCTATCCTCATGATATTAAAGGACAAGGTATTTATGCCTACGTCACCTTAATGGCCGGTATCGAACCCACAGAAGCACTACGCAAAGAGCTTGTCAAACAAGTTCGCACAGAAATAGGCCCCATCGCCAGCCCAGATGTGATTCAATGGGCACCCGGATTACCCAAAACACGTTCAGGCAAAATTATGCGCCGCATTCTGCGTAAAATTGCCGCCAATGAAGTCGAAAACTTAGGCGATACCTCCACCTTAGCCGATCCAAGCGTCGTCGATAACCTCAAGGATAATCGCTTTAATAAGTAA
>JAYQWI020000992.1:0-4764 GCA_035871815.2 Candidatus Parabeggiatoa communis | reverse complement strand
ATGGGATAGTAAACAAACTGCCCCAGTCAGTTCTTTTGAACCCAATCCCTTCGGTTTATATGACACAGCAGGGAATGTGTGGGAATGGTGTGCAGATGCTTGGCATAAAAACTATAAAGGCGCACCGACTGATGGGAGTGTGTGGGAAGGTGACGGTAGCCTTTTCGTTTTGCGCGGCGGCTCGTGGGGCATCGATGCCATGAGGGTGCGCTCGTCGCTCCGCGACAGGAATCAGCGGACTATCCGTTTCAGGATCTTCGGTGCGCGGCTGGCCAGGATATTGTAACCCTTTGTTCTTTATCCTTTTATTCTTTTGTTTTTTTGTCTTTTTCTTTAGCCCGCGTCCTGCGCGGGCGTTTAAATTTTTTTTGGGGGTGTTTATTCACTTATTTTATGTAGGTTATTAGAATCAGGGAATATCTTGTCGCTTGCCCACCATGCCCTCTACAAAATAGATGAAAACGCAAGAGGCGCAAGAGACGCAAAAGGCGCAAGCGATGCAAGGATGCCAGATTGCTTAAAAGGATTAATTCGCTTATCCCCGTAATTAGCTGTACTATTTATTGCGTAATGGTGGGCAAGCGTTTGGTGATATTGAATTCCTTGGCGACAGCGATCCCACCCTACACATTTGCTATCCACAAAACGCAAGTGACGCAAAAGGCGCTTGCTGATTACAGCACATTACTTGACAAACTTGGCGAATGCGGATTGTCATTGCCAAGCTTACAGTAATCCATTGGTTTTCGATAATATTGCGTTGGAAATATCGCCAGATGAATTGGCATTGAACTGAACCAGTGCATGTGAAAAAGCCCTGTTTAGATTCTGCCACGAATTTTTTTGATCTCATTTTCAATGTCGCTAAAATTCATTTTCATCGAACAGGCTACTTTATCAAAACCTTCAGAGAAAAATTTAACGGGGATTCTTAAATTGTTATCTAAAATCGTTTGGCATTCAAGTTGTCCGCCTCTTTTTCTAAAAATACGGTAAATATTCTCAAAATCAGGATCAGTTGTATTGGTTGTTTTGTCATGCCCATCGAAGAAAACTAGCGCAATAAAACGAATTTTTAAGTTTTTAACTATTTCATGATCTTTATCACTATTCAGCGACAGTAAAAAATAAAACCGACTGATACTGTGTTCAACTTTTCCTTGAATAGCCTTTAAGGTTGGATCTTTAATCGCGCTTTTTAATTCAATGATATAGACATTCAAATAGTTGTTTTTCAACACCGCTAACGCGAGTTCTCCAGTTTTATTAGCCGTAGATAACCCTTTAACCTCTTGTTCCAAATTGATTCTCCAGATTTTGTTTTTTTCATTTCCCTCATACGGCAGATGAGTAATCGTTAATTTTTTGAGTTTAGCATTTTTCCCCGTTTCCAATATAGAGATTTCAGGGCTGTCAACTTTTTCAACCAACTTGTTGATATCTAACTGGGTTTGCAGTTTTCTGCGAATCTCGGTTACGAACATTGTTATTCTTCGTCATCATCATTGAGTAATTGATACACTTTATCAGTCAAAGCGAGACTGATTTTTTTGATTTTTCGAGAACACGCATTGAAGTCACTGAAAAGCACACCGTATTCTCCCCGTTCATAAGGTATGATTCGACTCCCTTCAAAGAAATAAATGGCAATATCATCAGTTGTCAAATGAATGTCAGGGTTAATATCAGGATAGTCCTCTGCAACTATTGGGTTCACATCAACCGATTGAGATTTTAACCAAAATAAATGAAGATAGTTATTGACAGCCTCTGCTAATAAAGGACTATGCGTGATCATCAAGACTTTATTATTGTTGGCTTGAGCAAAGTCTAATAAAACATTCAGCAAAGCGATTTGATTGTTCGGGTGTAAATTTTCTTCCGGTTCATCAATCATCAGAAAATTGTCGGCTTCATGGGCCCAATATTTAAAATAAAGATAGAGCGTACTGAGCTGATTCACCGATGACGAAGACAAAAACATCGGCAAATGATAATCCTGTTGAGTCGGCTTGAAACCAAACTTGATGGGAGCGATTCCTTCCTTTTTGGACATCACAATATCTCCACCCAAAATCACCGTCATCTCAGAAACCAGGTGTGCATAGTGATTTTGAACCGTCATTTCTTCATTCAACCGGTATAATTTATCAAAAAGCACATTCATCGGCTCGGTATAATCACTTTCAAAACCCTTTTTCATCAACAGTGATTCTAAATCAATGGGTTCCCCTTTCTGTTTTTTTTCAAAAGCGTCTCCAATTAATTTAGAGGTTTTTTCATACTTTTCTTTCTGTAGCCGATAAATATAAGAATAAAAGAGGGGATAAAAAAGACGACTTGAGGGCAGAAAAACCGGTTGGTGATTATGCATATTGAGTAACAAATTCACCATAAATTGATAAAAAATAGTCACAAGCGGTGGAGGCGGCGTATTGGAAACCACGCGCAATGGTTTAGAGACAGGTTCTTTTGTCATTTTGAGCGTCAATGACGCTTTTTCTTTAGCAATTGTCAAAACCTCCGCACCCAGAAAAAGAGAAGAAATGCTTTGATAGCTTTTGATGAGGTTAATGTCAGACTTAAAGTGAACAGAAAATTGTTCTAAAATAACATGATCATGATCAATATTAAATTTCGAGGGCACCACCTGATGTGTTAAAAACCGCGCAAATGCTTTCAAAATGCGTTCAACGATTTCAGGTGTGATATCGAAACAGCTTTCTCCTGCTTGCCACTTTTCTTCTATCGAACAATTCAAATCTTTTATATCGACTTGTTCAGAGAAGTTTTCAATGGTTTGTTCATTAAAGATACTCCATAACAATTGAGAAACATAAGTCTTTCCAGTGTTGTTATAGCCAACAAACACGTAAAATTTTTTAGTCAAATCAATCTGGCCTTGTTTGATAGGCCCAAAATTGTTGATGATTAATTGCATGGTTTATTTCTCATGGAAATTAGAAATTAATGTCGTGATCAGATTGATCTTGAACAGATCAAAGTTGTGCATTTTGGCCTCATTTTTATATGAAGTCAACTCAAAAATGAAAAGCCGCTTAGCCTCTATCAGTTTGCCAATTTGAACAAACAACACATATCAATACAGTGTCTTTAGTCTCATAATATCATCCTTTAGCGCCTTTAGCGTCTTTAGCGTCTTTAGCGTTTATTATATATTAATAGCTATAGACAAACTAAAATGTATACTCGAAACTATACCCTTCTACTTTCATTGCTCCAAACTGATAACTGATAACTGATAACTGACATGTCGCTCATTCAAAAAGGCCTACAAACGGCTCTTGATTCTCCTGTAATCGATATCCTTGCGAAAAATTTGGGGGCCGATAATCTGGTTTCCATTTTGCGAGAACACTTTACCTTCACCGCTTTTGAAATCGCTCAAACTTATCAAACCAGTTATGGCTATGCCTTGGCTGCGATCAGTGCGGGCCTCGCGAAGGATGAACAAAAAAACCGGTTTATTCAAACTTTAACGCATTCTAATTTATCGCGTGAGTTTTCTGAGCAAATCAATACCGATTATTTACAGCCCTTTGCTGATCAACACGGTTTGAATAAGGATACCTTACGTCAAGACTTGCTCAAACACATCAAAGCCTTATCTGATCAACCGTCTATTTTTAAAGCCCCCGATCGGCCCTTTACCGAAACCGAATTGGCCGCTTTGGTTCATGAACAAGGCACGGTGGCGATAACTGATTTGGTATTAACCGAATTACAAAAACAAGCCTCTTTGGATGACACTTTAGCCGACTTTTTTCAATATCACGAATTATTAGGCAACGCGATCTTGTTTTTCTTTCGCGAAATCATCCGTAAAGATCAACGTGCGAAAATCACTTTAGAAACCTTGCAAACTGCGGGATTATGGGCTGATGTGCGTGATATCAAAACGGCGCAAGCCACTTTAACGACGAGTTTACAACAACAACTGGAGGCCCAAAAAGCGGCCGTGAAGCAGGCGCTTGATACCGGTGATTTTGGCGCTGCCAGTCAAACCATGCAAAACTTGCCCCGTTTGCAAAAAACGCTTGACGAGATACCGCAGCATTTACAAGCCGCTCAAACCGCTTTCCAAAATAGCCAACAACAACTGATTGATTTTTCACAACGTTTTAACACTTGGGCTGGGTTATTGGATGAAACAGTGGAACAGGTGTTATCCGCGATGAACGCTTTTCACACCACGCTGATCAAAATAGACGAGAATGTGGAAACGCTTTTACAAGAATTTAGGCAATTTATGCAGCGTTCTGATTTATCGCGACAAATCAAACCCCGTGATGAATTTACCCAGCATAACAGCACAAGCCTGAAATTGATTCAAGCCGCCGTTGCCAAACTCAAAGGCGTATCCACGCATCATCCTGATTACATTCAATTGGCTATGATGGCAGGCAGTGTCTTGTCTTCAACCTCTTTGAAGGGCGATATGGCGGAAGCGGAAAACTTATTTATACAAGCGCGCAATGAAGCTCAAAATCAAGCCGATAAAGCCTTAGCTTCATTTAATCTCTTTCAGATCAGACTGCGGCGACAAGCCTACCCAGAAGCCTTAGCCGATTTACAAACCGCAATCGCCATCGATTCACAACGCTATGCCCTGCATCACGTCGAAAAATATCCCATAGTTAAGCTGTTAGGTGCCGGCGGCATGGGCTGCGTGTTTTTATGTCATGATCAATGGCGCGAAGCCAATCAAGTCGTTGTCAAATGTTTTTGGGAAGGGCGCAAGGG
>JAYQWI020000991.1:0-5660 GCA_035871815.2 Candidatus Parabeggiatoa communis | reverse complement strand
AACGTTAGAATACTTAATTAATTGTAATGAAGCAGTTCCGGTACTGCTTCGTGGCTGCTCGTTCAACTACTACCCGATGAGCTGTCGTGCTGCCAATCGTAACGGGCACTCGTCGGACCTCCACACCGGGGACAGGGGTTTTCGTGGTTGCGCGGACTGAGCCCGGTAACCTTTTTGAACTTTTGCCCTTTACTCTTGAATCTTTTTTCTTTTACCCTTTCTTTTAAAGCCTGTTTTTGATTTGAAGCTTGGTTTTAGTTTTGGGGGTTGGTTTTTTGATTTTTTTTAACGCAAAAGACGCAAGAGGCGCAAGAGGCGCAAGGCGTAGTGCATCACTACCAGAATTGGAAAGTCTATTAATTAATATGAATAAAAAAAACCTTCGTTTTGTGCCACTTTGTCCCGTTGAGGATTTTCAAGCCCTTCTTTTTAATGCTGATCGTGAAACGCTCACGGTTAGGCAACTCCTTGAACAAGTGCCGGCATTGAGTATGGATGCGCTGACTGAGGAGATGTTGGATAAACCTTTGCGTCATTTTATTATTTCGCCAATGAATGTGAGTTCAGATAAACCGTTATACCGGCCTCCGGGGATGACTGTTCGGGTTAATCCGCTTCAATCATCAACGATAGACAATAAACCAAAACAATCTGATACTGAAAAACCCACTGTTGCCGTTCAGCCGGTGTCAGCGGTTGGCCCTAAATCAATTCAAGCGCCTGTTCGACTTTCTAATGAAAAACTCAGTGAGGAAGAGGCGGTTAAAATTGCGTATAGCAGGGAAATTGAGGATATTGCCTCTTTTCTGCGAACTGATAGAAAAGGGTTGTCGGTGTTGGTGTATTGCGATAAGATAATTGTGACACATTTAGTGGAAGATATTGTCAGAAAATCGGGGCGTGAAAAGACGTTATTGGAAATCCCTGAACAGGATGGTGAGGGCGATTTGATGTCTCGTGGGGCCCGGCAACGTCAACTCAGTCAATTAAAATCGCTCTATGAAAACTTAAAAGAAGGGCAAGTTTTGGTGATTCCGCATTTGGATTTATTGGCCGGTGGGGGCGATAATACTTTATCGAATGAGGCGAGAGAGTTGACGGAGTTGGTGTATAAATATACGGATAGATTGATTTTGGCTTTTGCGGATCGATCTATTGCGATTCCTGAAGTGTTATCGGCTCGTTTTTCGGTGCGTCGTTTAATCACGGGGGTGTCGCGGACGGTAATTTTAGAGGATGGCACTGAAAAATTGTTGGGGGATGTGTTTGTCACAGCGCATGAGGCTGAACAATTTATCGGTTTTGATTCGGTGGGTTTGTATAAAAATGTGGCTGGCATGAATCCGATTCAATTACTTCATGCGATCACTTATGCGGAAAAAGAACAGGCGATGAGTGGGCCTGTGAAAGTGGAGAAGTTGTATCAAGCGATTCGAGATTTAAAAGTGCAAACTGCTGCCAAAAATTTTGAAGTGCCCAATGTTTGTTTTGACGATATTGGGGGTTATCATGAAGTCAAAAACACGTTAACCAAGGCTTTGAATTTAATGACGGGTGGTTATGAACTGCCTAATGAAGCATTGCGTCGTGAACTGATTCCACGGGGTTTAATTTTTTATGGGCCTCCTGGCACAGGTAAAACCTTGTTTGCGAAAGCGATTGCGAATACGCTGAATGCGACGATTCAAGTGGTGTCTGGCCCCGAAGTGATGGATATGTATGTTGGCGAAAGTGAGCGTAAAATCCGAGAGTTTTTTGCCGAGGCCCGTCGCAATGCGCCATCTGTTTTGGTTTTTGACGAATTTGATGCGATTGCAACCAAACGGAGTGGGCGTGAAGAGGGGGGTAATCGGGCAGGCAATGCGGTGGTGGCTCAAATGTTGACTGAAATGGATGGTTTTCGCCCTGATGTGCCGATGCTGGTGATTGGCACAACCAACCGAATAGAATTAATTGATGAAGCCTTACTGCGGCCCAGCCGTTTTCAAGCGATCCAAATTAATTTACCTGATGAAGTCGCAAGACGCGGGATTGTCCAAGTTCATGCGAAACATTTTCAACTTGATCAATACCTGTCACCGGCGTTGTTAGACATTATTGCAGAAGCGACTAGCCTTTTTAATGGTGACGAAATCCGTTTAATATTTCGCCAAGCTTATGTGGGTTTGTATTGTGAAACGCCGCCTCGTGAAATTAATGCCCAACGTTTTGGGGAATTGGTGGGTGACATTCGTCGCAATAAGGAAAAACGCAATACGGATGCGAGTCGCTATGAAAGCACGCCAAATTATCATCCTAATAGTCAGAGGCCCGCGCCTCGTGGGCCTATGGCTAGTCTATAATATAACTACAAGGATTGTTTATAATAAAGGATTAGATTGTGGTGTGACTGGGTTTAAATCCGCATTGAATATTTTTGTACAGGACAAAAAGTTATACACAAATATTTAAATATTTGATTTTAAAGGTAAGTTTTTGTAGGGTGGGTAGAACTTCGCTGTGCGGAGTGAAACCCACCATTGCCATCATTTTGCTTGCGGAACGGTGGGTTTAGCTTCGCTGGCCTACGGCTCGCTCTGCTACGCTACGCTCCGCACACAAATGGTGGGTTTCCGCTACGCTCCTACCCACCCTACATTTCTACATTTTTTTTTGTGCATTTTGACTTGTGTATAACGATGAGGGGTAGAGCGGAGCGAGCCGTAGGCCTACAATATTAAGAGCCACGATAAACTATGTCAACTGATAACTCTTCTTCATTCGGTTTTCAGATTCGTCGAATTTCTGATACCGATTCGCCGGCAACGAGGCAAGAAACTGAACCGTCGCCGGCTAATACCGTTACTACTGAACCTCCGCCACCCAAAACGGGGACGATTTCAACCACTGGGGGCCGTTTTCAAACGGCGGCTAAATTGCTGGCTTTTGTTGGGATGCTTGCTGGCACGGGTTTTAGGCATGAAGTGGTTTGCCGACGTTGCCCTGATAAAACGTGGTGGATTGAATTTGAATTACCCCGTGATCAAATCGTTCATTTAATCTGTACGGCCGGGGGCCAGCCTTTTGTTTACGACAATGATCAATGGCATCCTTTAACCTTGACGGGGGAATACGCCACTCAAGCTGATATTGCTGATCCCGCTGTTGGCGATTTGATAGAATTAGCTGATCTATTGATGGAAACGACGTTACATCCGAAACAAGCTGGGCAATTAACGACGGTGCATGTGGTTGTGTTACCGGCTTTAAATCGTTGGGTGTTACGCCGAGCATTGGCTTTGGGCATTCAAGTGGATATTGTTTCGGCGCTGCGTAATCCGTTGCGAGGTGAAAACCCGGCCAGTGGTGTGCTATTATTGCGTCTGCAAGCTAAACAAGGTACAGTGCCTCAATCACTGCTGCAAGCCATTGCGGCCTTACCCTATACGACTGTGGCTCAAGCACTGGGGCCCAGCGATGAACGATTGTTGGTTGATATTCATTATCGCCTCCCGTTAGCGGAAAATTTATTAGGCGCGATGATTCCAACAGATGAAACTTGGTTGTTAGGCGCACCCGATATCGGACATTGGCGATTGAAATTACAAGGAGACGCGGTGGATGGTTTCACGCTGTTAGAAGCGCCGACATTACCGATGACAGAGATGCCGACGATCAGCAAGGCACAGTTACCGTCTCCCTTACCGGTGCAGATCATTAGCGATACGGGGGCATCTAGTCGTATTGATGCGGTACTCCTTGATGATACGGAACTCCGTTGGCTACAAACCTTTTTGGCGAGCCAACCTTTGAGTGAAACGGTTTTTTTACTGCCAGGATTGGATAAACATTTACTGACAGCGCCAGGCGGTTTGCCCAGTCAAATACCGTTTGGTTTTCCCTTAACCCATTTAAATCCTGGGGGATTATTTTTAGAAACGGGCCTCAATTTTTATCCGGCCCTTCCGGAAACGGCGCGTCAACACACTTTTGGGTTAGGTGATGGACAAGTGGTTGTTTTAATGAAAGACGAGGCTTACCGTTTTAATACCGATAACCTGATTCCAGCATGGACATTATGGGTTGGCAAACCGCCGATGATTAAAGAGGGTTTAGGGGCCGAAAGTCAAAAAATATTGGCTAAAATGGCTAAAGACTTGCCCGAAATAAAAGCTAAAAGCGGTTTATTATCTTTTCTGAAAAAAGGCTCGAACGAGAAACCGAAGGATAGAACCCATGATTTACTCAAAGAAGCTGAACTCGCTGAACTTAATGGTGATTTTGTTCATGCCGCCCAATTAATGGAATGCGCCGGCGAGATGAATGCAGCGGGTAGGTTATATGAGCGGGAAGCTTTGCAAGCTTCTGCTTAATAAATATAACTATTTGAATTTTGCCACGGAAAGACACGGAAAGACACGGAATATTTCTGTGTTATTCTGTGTGTTTCCGTGGCTAATATAAACTTTCAAAATGAAAAATTACCTAATCAAACAAACCGCAACAGTAGGCCGACAAGCGATATTTGTCGAATCCGATTTACAAAAACCCTTATCAACTGATCTGGCCTTTTTGCCCACTGCGCTCAGTCAATTGCATCGTTTACACTGTTATCCGCCCTTATCATTGCTACGTGACTTGTTGTTTTTATTGAGGAAAAATGAAACGCTTGAAGACAATGCGCCATTGCAACCCTTATTAGCGCATCAAGGTATCCAAAACCTACGCGATTTACAGTGGCCGGTTGCGGCTCGGTTGGGATTAGCGGCCCTGCTATTACACGACATTCCGTTTCCAAACTGGCAACCTCCGCCTGAATTAACCCCTACCTATTTGCGCGAGCATTTAAACATCGCATTGCATGGTGAAACCATAGCGCCTCAAGCGCCTTCACCGCCTATCGCCGCCTTACAAACCGCTGCTGATAACATTGATGATCGTTTGTTGAGTTTACTCTCATTATTGGGGAAAGAAGCCGTGGAGACAGAACCCAGTTTACCTTTGCGTTTAGCGCAACAAGTGTCACAACTTCCCCCATTAAGCCCCCAACAACGCAAATTGCTGAATATCAAACTCCGACTTGATAGCGGGAGTCGGGCCCAAGGGAGTGGAATAGGCACTGAACATGCGGGCGTGACTTTTCATGGATCACTGTCAGCCTTACTGCCTTCCCAATTAGCCCTGCCTCGGCCCATTTTCTACAACCGCCATTACCGGAACGAATTATTGTATCGGGCTCGCACAGGCCAAGAACCGCCTCGGCTTCGCCCCACTATTCTTGTATTAGATATCAGCCCATCGTGTTTTGGCCCGGTAGAAGCACTCACTCGTCTTGCTGCCCATATCATCGCGACTTCACTCCAACAAGCCCAGCTACCCGTTATTATGATCACCACCGATCCGTTGAATACCGTGCAAACCCTAGAAGAACCCGCACACTTACTGGCTATTTGGACGCAACGCAGCTTAAATGAAGTCCCGATCAAACGCACCTTGTCCGTAGCCCAGAAACTGCAAGAAAATCTCCACGAAGGCCATATCGCCCCAGCCATTTTATTGCTCACTCATACCCAATTTGGCAATGGGCAACATTTATCACCCCCAAAAGGACTCCGCGCTTTATTTGTCCAATATCCCAAACACTCTCAAATCAGGCCCCCATTTGCCCGTTATTGTGAACG
>JAYQWI020000990.1:0-3954 GCA_035871815.2 Candidatus Parabeggiatoa communis | reverse complement strand
TTTATTGATGAAAGTCAATGACATGAAGCTTGGCACAATCTAATCCTTTATTATAAACAATCCTTGTAGTTCATTATCTTCTATCAATTTTCTTTAAGTCATTGAAAAGTATACTAGATTAAACAAAACGGATAGATCGTCAGCACACAATCCACAAATATTATGACATCATAATTCTAATATGCAATAATCATCAATCAATTTAAGAGATGGGCAAAAATCTTTACCACCTATAATTGATAACTGACAACTGATAACTGATAACTGATAACTGATAACTAATGAAAGCCACACCTTCACAACGCGGTGCTATCTTGATCATGGTTTTATGGTTTCTAGCGATAGCGACTATCATTGTAGCCACTTTAGCGAGTGAAACGCGCTTGTCTGCTCAAGTCGTGCTGTATAACAAAATGGGTTTACAAACGTGGAATGATAGCCTGCAAGCGTTACATGCCGCGCAAATTGAATTGCTCATTAATCGTATGCCCGATCCGCCTGGCGAAGAGGAAATCAAACCCTTAAGTGAGCGTAAACATAAACGATATCGTTTTAATGGACAAGTGCTTGAATTGGCTTATCCGGTTCCCAACACCGTCAAGGTTCGCATTTATGATCATGCCGGTAAAATCAACATTCATCGCCTAACCAAGCAGCGATTGCGCCAATTATTAGAAAAACGTATTGGTCAAAATCCAGATAAAATGAGTGCTTTAGAGGATAGTTGGAATGATTGGCTTGATACTGATGATATGAAACGCGTTAATGGCGCGGAAAAAGACTATTATGAAACACTACCCACACCTTATGAACCGCGTAATAGCAAAATAGAAACTGTAGAAGAACTCTTACTGATCAAAGGATTTGATGAGGTTTTTAATGGCGTAAACATGGACAGTGCCTTTACCGTGTATGGCAACACCTTTGGCGTGAATCCCAACTTTGCGACTCGTGAAGCCTTAATGCTATTACCAGGGCTTGATAGCGCAACCGTCGATATTCTCCTCAAAAAACGCCGTAAAAAAGAGTTTAAATCCCATAATGATCTGAATGAATTTATAGAACCTGAACAATTAACAGAGTTAAGAACATGGATCAATTTCTCATCAAGTAATTTTTATACCATAGCCCTACAAGCCAACCCTGAAGCACTCGAAGAATCGGAAACAGAGGAAGAAAACGATCAAAACGATGAACCGGATGAACCTGAACAAGATTCGGCCCAACCCGTAGCTCAAGCAGAAAATCAAGGGGCTTATATGGTAACAGTACAACCAAAAGGGTATAACCAACTCCCCCAAATTTTGATGGTGAATCCGTATGGCGTTTTACCCGATACTCGCCACGAACAGATTTCCAGTGACGATGAAGACGATGAAGATGATGAATGGCGATTTGATGCATTCTGAGAAAAAAATGGTAGGCAATCCAAAAGTCAAAATTTCCCAACGACTTTTGGAGTGCAAAATTTATTTTGCAAAGTGTATAACGATGAGCGACTTAACGTGTAGGTAAATAGAACACCGATTCTGCTTCTTGTCATGATTCACGCTGATTTTAAAATCAGCGTCAATCCATTGTTTAATCAGTCAAATCAGCGTTCTATCTTTTCTATTCTTCTCGAATCGCTTCTGCTGGATCAATGCCAGTGGTTTTCCAAGCGGCGAGTAATGAACTCATTGTGGCGGCGCCGGTTGTGCCTAGAAAGGCTATCACAAAATAGTGATCGGGTAGGAAGCAAATTTTTTCACCTAATCTCAAATCGGCCGCAAATACAATATTGATGACTGATGCCAGTGCTGCGTAGCCGGCGAAGGCGACGATGACGCTCATCACGGCAATCGCAATGCCTTGGTAAATGGGAAAGCCAAAGACGGCGTTTCGGGAGAGGCCCATCAATCTGAGCATACCAATATCACGTTTTTTCCGTTCGACTGCGGCGTATAGGCTGGCTATCAAGGCGGCAATGCCGCCGATAATGCCGACTAGCGCGACTAACCAGAAAATCCGTGTGAGCCCTCGATCCAGTATTTTCACCCGTTCGATTTCCTGAACTTGCGTGATCACGTCTATATTTTGCCCAATAAAGTATTTATAAAGCGTTGGCACGTCGTCAATGCTGCGCGTATATAAACGAAAACCGTGGTAATTGGCTCTGGCTAAGAGGAAGCTATTTTGTTTCTCATCAAATAAAATACGCCGTTGGTTGCCGGTTCTTAACGTGCCGATGAGTTCGCTTGGCACAATCGCATATTCTCCCTCAGTTTGACCGACCGATTTGAGCGGGAAGCTGATTGTGGTTTCTAAAGTGCTGGCACTGGCTTGCAAGGGTTCTGTCAATGTGGAAGCTGTGGGTAAGAGGATTTGGGCTTGTTTTGCAAACGAGGCTTCTGCGTCTAAACGAGTCCACGGTAGCGTGGGTAGGCCCAGTTGTTCTGCTTTTGAGGGCGACAGGGATAAACCGACGACTTTGATCGTCTTTTGCTGGTTGATCGTTATAGAAGCGTTGTCTACAAAAGGCAGAATGATGGCCGATTTCCCCCGTAATTTGTTTTTAATACGCTTAATGCTGTCGATTTGTATCGTGTTGCCTCTAGCAACCAGCTTATAGGCCGTGTGATCAGCAGGTAGCGAAAAGCCCATCGCTTGTTTAAACTGTTCAGCAGTGAGATCACTTATTTCCGCTAGGCCAGTATTAATGGTCAGTTTGCGCACTTCAATGCTACTCAAAGGGCTACCCAGCACAACAAAAACACCCTCAAAACTCAAAAAGGGATGCGGATGACTGCCAGCCCAATTGCGTTCAGGCACCGCTTGCCCTTCTCGATACAATTCAACATCCGTCACAAATTGAAGGGGGGCATAAATACGGGGTAAGCCATCGGCCCGTGGATTGAGTACGGAAGTCACCGTTAATGGGGTTTCAACAAATTCTCGTTTTCGCTGTCGCGTGCGCGTCACCCGTGCGGTTATCGTTTCACCAACCTTCACCCCTAATTCTTCCGCAGCCGGATAGCTTAAAACACATTCCCCAGCTTGGGGTATGATGCCCCCATTTTTTAAGATCAAGGGATCGCCTTCGCCAGTCGGGAGGAGATCAAGGGCTTGGCCTCGTGTTGTTGTCCCAGATTTCATGATACGGACAATCGAAGAACCGCGCAGGATAGTGGGCGTGATAAAGGCCACATCGTCACGGGCCGCGATGGTTTCAAACCATTTCGGTGCCAGTTGTAAAGTGCGTGAGGGTTTAATTTCTTGATTGACGGGATCTTCAACTAAACGTTCCCGCATGGTTTCAACCGTACCATATTTCAAACCTAACAAAATCAGCAACGGTGCCAAGACTGCTGCGATAGCCAATACCATACAAAGGCTTAAAATCCATTCATGGCGTAAATCTAATAGGGCTAAACCCGCTACCAAGCCCCGAGGTGGTTTTTTATGTTCTGGAATCGTGTGAGTCATTGTGTTTTACCATTAATTAGAGTGATGTCTGTATAGGGTGGGAAAAGAGTGTTGCTCAGCAGCGCGGTTTTGCGGTTTTTTTATAAAAGCAATTTCACGCAAAGGCGCAAAGGCGCTTCGGTGCTAAGTAGCATACCGAAGTTTCTTAGCTCGATGCGCGAAGCGTGAGATTAAATATCGTCCACATTGCAACACTTTCAATTCGTTTATCCCAGTAATTATAGCGTTTCCCGATTGAATGACGTACAAATTTTTGTGCAAACTTTATTTTGCAGTGGCGCAATTGGAGTGCCAAATTTACTTTGCGGCCTGATTTTCGTTCCAAATTTATTTTGCGGTTCGATTTTATTGATATAACTGTACTTTATTCAATCGGGAAACGCTATAGCTTCGCTTACTTCGTTTCGCTGTACTTGCGCCATCTTTTAATCCTGTGCCAATAAAACGTCTAAACCGCCCAAAAAAGGAATCCCACCAAAATGCCCTTGC
>JAYQWI020000989.1:0-3684 GCA_035871815.2 Candidatus Parabeggiatoa communis | reverse complement strand
AATAGTCGGTTCATGATCCATGTGGGGATAGTCAGAACCTAAGATTAAGTTATCAGTCCCGATGTCATTGATCACCTCAGATAGATAAGTTTCTGAGGGTTCCATGGCGACAAAGCACTGACGACGAAAATATTCAGACGGTTTCATTTTCACATTCTCCTTGACTTCCCAGCGGAGATCTTTATATTCCCTATCGAGTCGCCATAACCAGTAAGGTACCCAACCACAACCCGATTCCAAAAATCCCACCCGCAACTTGGGATGGCGCTCCAGCACCCCGCCTTCAATCAGGGCCAAAAGTGCCATCATTTGTTCCATAGGATGAGAACAAGCGTGCATGGCAAAACGGGTGTCAAAACGATCTGAACCCGTGGTGGGTACGCGGGCATGGGTGCTTTCATGGATGCCCACTGCTATCCCTAACTGTTCACATTCAGTCCAAAAGGGCTCATAAGCGGGATCACTGAGTAATCGTCCCTTAATCGGGTTGGGCCTGACAACCACCGCTTTCCAACCAAATTCGGCAATCCGACGCAATTCAGGCACCATCTCATCAGGATCGTGACGATTAATGGCACCGACCCCTCTGAGGACTTGCGGATCATAGCTACAAAAGTCTCGTAACCAATTGTTGTAGGCACGGATAAAGGCCCCAGCCAGTTTGGCTTCCATGCTATCAACTGCAAAGAGCCACACGCCCATTGTGGTGTAAAGAAAGGCGATGTCGGCACCCATTGTTTTAATCGCTCTCACCTGTGATTCTGGATCAAAGTTTTTGAGAACAGAGAGGGTGTGATTTTGAATCATCCGTCTAAAGCCGTCGGCATTGACTTCATCAGAAATTTTATAGGTGAACGCTTCACCATCGACGGTAAAATCTTGTAACGGCGCATGATCCTTAAACTCTGGTTCAAGATACTTTTCCCATAAATCAAATGGTTCTAAGACATGGCAATCAGCATCTATGATTTGATAGTTATTCAGCATTAAATTTTTTCTCCAATCTGGGGTATACTTCGCATCGTTATAAATTGCGCTTTTTTATTTAATTAATTTTAACAGCTAACAGCCAACAGTTAAAGCAGTTGTCTGAAAGCGAAAGTCAGGTGGTGGTGACTAAGGGCGCATTTCTAAAAAAAGGGTCATTATCAATCTGCTTTGGCCCGATTTTCGTTCCAAATTTATTTTTCAAAGGCCCACTTGGAGTGCAAAATTTATTTTGCGAAGGCCCACTTGGAGTGCAAAATTTATTTTGCGTAGGCCCACTTGGAGTGCAAAATTTATTTTGCGTAGGCACGATTGATTAAAGTGTACTCGGCCGTTGTACTCAACCGAAATTGATAATGATCCTTTTTTTGGGAATGCGCCCGTGACTAACCTTTCACGCCAAAGTTTTTGCGCGCAAAAACTTTGGCGTTAGTTCTCTCGCATTTTATCCCCTTCAACAAGCTCAAAAACCTCCATTTCTCTATTTCTGGGGATTTTTATAAAAGGCAAAAGTGCTTGTGTGACGGTGGACAGTCTATTTGGGATGCTCTCCCCCGCATATTACCACCTATCAGTTTGTAAAATCTAGTACTTTGAAACTTCGTTACGGAACGCATATCACGAGGATAATCGAATAATTCATTGATTTTGTTATGTTTATTCGTTTAGCACCAAAATTAGCGTAGCTTTACTTCGTTTCAAAGTACTCGCTTTTCAATAACTTAAACCAAACTGATAGGTGGTAAGCCCCCCGCACTTTTAATCGCACCCGTGTACCTACTTATATTTGATTAGTCACTTTTAGGTGACTTGAACTTTCAGACAACTGCTTTAGTTGGCTGTCAAATTAGCGCAATTTATGAGGATGCTAAGTATAGTTTGAATTTTCGTTCAAACTTTAGGAAGTTCCAAAAAAATAATTATCCCAAAAGGCAATTCAAGCCGGTTTGTTTAATTTCTCTCATTCTCTGCGGCTCTGCGGCTCTGCGTGAGCCGACAGTTTGTTACAAATAATTTGTGTGCATAGAGTAGCCCTGCGGGATAATTTATTTTTTTGATATTCCTTACTGATAAATCATTTCAAAGCTTGGGGATTTATCCCCAGGCTAAAAGCTTTCCTTCAGCTAAAACCGACTAACTTGGAACAGTATCCTTTAAGAGGCTTGAGCTTTTAGACAATTGATGCAAGCTATTGGTTTCTAAAACCATTTGCAGATTGTCTTCATCAGCAATTGAGGACACTTCCAAAATTTCTATACCCGCGAGTTGGCCGTCAGGTGCGTAGTTGGCTGTCACATTTTCAGTTAAATCTCGTGCTGTCGCTGTACCCGGTTGCAAGGTGCGAAGTTCAAGATACAAGGCATCCACCTGTGAATCATAATAAAGTTTCATAATAACCTTTTCCTTTAATCGTTGTGATAGTATACTTTAGTTGTAATAACAATAATGTCAGTTTGATCATCTGCGAAGACAATGTCTACCGTTTTATACTGATAAAATTGTTTATTAACGGGTGAATGATTGCCAAAATCAAAACGTTTTTTACAACTCAATCTACCACGTTTTGCAGGTTTCCAGCTACTTTCGCGAAGGGTTGAAATCACTTCTTTTTATTGTACACCACGAAGTTCCATTTGCCGTTTGGCATGGGTTGAAAATATGATGTTTTTCTAATTCATTATTTCCCCTTGTTATAACGATAATATCTCATTCAATCTCTTTCCTTAATTTGCTTGTGATAGTAACTTGTATAGAAAACTTTAAATTACTGATTTTTAACAGGATTTAACGGATGAAAGGATTGACAGGATTTTATTATTAGCTGTGAATTAATCCTGTTTATCCTTTAATCCGTGTAATCCTGTTCCAATTTTTTATCCCCAAAAACCACCACAAGCACCCCATTCTCTAACTTAGGCGAGTTAATCTAGTGATAATACCTGTTTCAGTCCTTCTTCAAGTGCATCAATGTCTTTTTGAGATAAGTAGCCTTCCAATTTCAATAATCTCGTTTTGTCCACTGCCCGAATTTGATCACAAACCGCAACCGCTTGTCGCCCTAAACAAGATACTGGAATCGCAATGGGTGGACGAGGTTTGGCTTCTGTCGATAAAGGGACAACAACAACGGTATGTCTTGCTCTGTTGATAGGTGTTGCACTGACTATCACGCAGGGGCGTTTTTTACGAATTTCCGCGCCTTGAGTGGGGTCGAAATTGACCCAATAAATATCACCACGATTCATGTTGGATACCATCGGCTATTGTGACGTTCCAGTCGGACATTTCTTGATTAAGTGTTTCATCAGCTTCCACTTCACAAGCAGTCTGATAAAGTGCCGCTTCACGTATTTGTAATTCTCTTTCAAGCAATTGAATAAAGAAGTGGCTATATTCTTGTTGAGGTATTAATATTTTCATTTTTACCACGAGTTCATCGGGTAAAAAAACGGATACTTGTTGCATGGTCAAAAATACCTGTGATATTTTGTTTCTTTAATTGTCGGAATAATAAATATCGTTTTGAACGAATAAAAAACTTTAAAATAAAATGGCTTCATTATGTGACTTCTTAAAGACTATCGCTTCGAGCCGAAATGTTTATTTATAAATCCTGATTCAGACCTCATTTATCCTGTCAATCCCATCAATCGCTTAAAACGAAGTAATCCTATTCAAAGCCCCTCATCCCCAAAA
>JAYQWI020000988.1:0-3601 GCA_035871815.2 Candidatus Parabeggiatoa communis | reverse complement strand
TTTGGAAGGGATTTATTCAAGCGGATTTTTTGATGATGATTAGGACTGGGGTGGTGAAGCAGAGGTAGTTAAGCTGTGCGGTTTTTTGCGGTGGCTACAAGGATTAGTTAGAATCAATTTTACTCTGACCCCAATTATTCTTATTATAAGGCATATTTGCCCTAATATTCCTAGATATTATCCGACAAATCAGGCAAGTTTGCCCTGTTTAGTAGTTTCACGATGTTTTTGTTTTGAGTAATTCATCCATTCAGGACGATGAAAAAGTGATTTAGCCGATTTTGAAAATTGTGATTTTATTAAGCTCCAACGTATGGAAAAATTATTATCATTTTCAGGTAATGTCCAAATACAATGAAAATGTTCAGGTAAAAGCACCCATGCTTCAATTATAAAAGGGTAATCTTTTTGAATTTTAATAATGGCTTGATTAAGTAATTTTCGTGCCATTTCATTTTGGAATAAGGGTTGGCGGCGATATGTTACCTAAAAAAATAAGTACCAACTACCTCAATATAGCGCGACGATAATTAGACATAGAAAATTTTATGTAGGGTGGGCAATCTTTTCTTCCCACCTTTAAGATAAATTAATGGTGGGTAACAAAAGACGTTGCACACCCTACCCGGCTAGTCAATTATCAGGTGTTTTGTTGTTGTTTTTCGCATATAAACTCAATACCCTGACCTTTAAAGATTGCACCTCTAACAATATAGACTTTTTTACCAAGCTCATTGATACGCAAATATTCTTTATTTGAAAATGATGAAAAAAGCTCAAACTTATAGTTGCTTGGAAAATTCACCGTTATTTCTAAGCCAATTATTGGGTGTCTTGTCAAGTGTACTTCATAAATGTAATTATTAAATGTTTGTTGGAAAACCAGCATTACCTCAATAGATTCACCAGCATTGATAGTAATTTCCTTTTCGTGGCATGAAAAGGCTTTATCGTCGGTGTCGGCATTAGTTAAACCTATAGGATCTTCTTTTCCAGATGGATATCGTACTTTGCTGCTTATTACTTCTGTTTTGCAGTGTTGATTATGATTGCCTTTTACCTGCAAATGTTCTGATGTAGTATTACTAGATACATTATGCAATTCGTAGATAATGGTTCTTTTTAGTTGCAATTTCCCTTTTTCTATTTCACTAATATCATACTGCCAATTTGCTTTTTTTCTTATTGTTTTAGCATTAAACAAATCTTTTTCTATAATACTAAAGAATTCTTTATCAATGATCTTTTTGAAAACTGATTGAATAGCGTCTTTTGCCGTGTTTTTCTGAAAACTTAGCAGTTTGTCTTCGAATAGCTTTCTTTCATCACTTTCAATATATCTGATAAAGAACGCAGATATAAACAAGGCAAATCCCAAGCTAAGAAAAATATTCGAAAGAATACTTAAAATCGGTTTTCTGTTCTCTAAAGTATAAATTACCTTTTCTGTTATTTCACCATCAACGATAGACGAAATTGTTTTTGATAATATACCATAATCATTTGTATAAAATACCAGGAAGGCTCCAATAATAATTAAGAATAGTGATATCGCTAGTGAATTACTTTTAATCCACATTATTAATTTATCCATATTTTCCTATTTCTCATTCATTTAATGCCACTGTTGAGCGGCACTTTCCAAGGACGTAAATTGTCCGCTCCAACGCACAGTTATCCTGAGCGACAACCGCCCGGAACGACAGGGACTAAGTGCAGTAGGGCGGAGCGTTTCATCAGGATAACAAAAGCTCAGCCGTCGGCTGAAGCGGTAGGTTAGCAGTTTATAGGGTAAGTGGTGCACTTGCTGCTACTAAAACCTTTCTTGCCACATATTGCATTAGCTCAATATCTTGGAATAGTAACTCAGCTTCTTTTGAAAAAGGTAATAGTAACTCAACATCCCCATCAATACTTTCACCTTTTGTATGTACGATTTTACATCTGATATCGTATATTAAATCTGCAACGGGAGTTCGCAAATCGGCATCTTTATTTGCTAAAGGAATTTTATAATCTGTGAGTCCTTTTTGATTAGCAGAAAAAAATTGGATACGCTCTTCATACTCGGTTAAAAAATTTCGAATATCAATTGAGTCTAAACAAGCATTTATTGTCGCCCGAAGTTGTGACCGTTCATTTCCAAACCCTCTTCCGGTTCCTGATACCACAGATAAAACTTTTCCGATATCAGCGTCTTTATCACTTCGAAAAGTTGGATCCTTCAGGAGATATCTGATTCTCCGCCGGGCCTCTTCCTGTGAATATGTTGGGAAATAATATTCAATAACTTGATAATATGCTAAAAATTGAAGTAGCGGCATACCTAATGCGCTTCTTGCGTACCAATAAAGTGAGATTGGACCTTCATCAAACTCAACTTTTGGAAATTCTAGATCGAGTTCTGTTTCTGGCTTTCTTCGTCCTGGCTTGCGTACTGCTCTTCGATCTTTCATAAGGGATAATGCCAACCCATTTTGAAGATCGATTTGAAAAAACAAAGAATCTGTAATGCGCTTAAGTATTTCTAAGCTTTGGTCGTGTTGAGAGATTGTCACCCCAGTTATCTTTATTGATAAGGACCCACTTCTACCAAATGGGCCTCGTACAAGCTGTCTAATTATTGTAGATGCCTCACTGATTTCAACCACTACAGATTTTTCATCTGCATCTTGTTTTAAAATTATGGATTGGGGTTCTTCGCTTTCTTCATTCTCGATAAAAATTCGACGGAAGAGAAAATTCCTTGGCATTCCATTGATTGGGCGGATTATCGCTTCAATTGTATTATCTTCATAGTTAGCTATCGCTACATAATCTCCCAAAAAAATATATTTTTCAAAATTTAATTCTATGGCTGAATTAATTGATTCAATGGTTCTGAAAGAAACTTTGCGCTTATCCCGGCCATTTGGCATGCTGACGTATACATATGTGTCACCATCAGAAAAATCTTTTATTTCAGCTTTGATTTTTGCATCCTTGCATTTATCGATTAATTTTTTCTGAAGTTCTTTGAGTTTGGATTCATCTTGTTCGTCTGATTCCTCAAGATCATCAACCATAAGGTCTTCTGCCATATCTCATCCTTTTTTGGACTGCTAACTACTTATTATAAGGCCAATTTGCCCTGTTTAGGAATTATCCTGTCAGTATACTTGATATAATCTATCAAAACAAGCATACTAGCCAAATCCCATAATAAATATAGTTTACATCCATGTTTAATTTTATGTCAAGCAAAAATCTAAAAAACAATGCTTTGCTAATAGAAATGCGCGATTTGATGCGCCGTTCGCTATTCTATCCACACAGAAACGACTATGCAGGTTCAATACAACTTTTCAATTCCTCCGCAAGCACCGATACATGAGGTTTAGCCATCATCGTAAAATGGTCACCCGCAACTAAATGAACATCCACCGAATCCTTAGCATATTTCTGCCAACCCCAAGCAATCTCTTGCCTCATCTGCTGAGTTAAAGAAGTTAATTGCGTTTCAATTTCACTAGCAGTTTGCACCTCACTCGCTTTAAACAAACTAATCCGAGTCGGATAAATTTTCTCTGCCGGCGCGTAATAAGTTTGACAGTTCGCCTTA
>JAYQWI020000987.1:0-3951 GCA_035871815.2 Candidatus Parabeggiatoa communis | reverse complement strand
AACCATAATGAATTGATTAAACAACCCACTGCTATTGTCACAACCAAGCCTTGTGCTAACAGTGCGGGTTCTTTTTTTAAATAGCGGGTGCTGTACCACATCAAGTAAAGTAAGGCGATAAACAATCCGATACCAATCACCCCTAATTGTACGCCTATCATTAAATATTCACTATGGGGATTCGCTGTAGGCTGAAGGCCGTGCTTTTCTGCTAATTGTTGGTATTCGTGGGTAAAACTGCCTGTGCCATGCCCGATTATGGGATGTTGTGCGATTAAGTACACACTATTTTTATAAAATTCAAAGCGATAGCCTATCGAACTGTGGCTGTCGCCTTGTTGATAAGCTGCCATATCTTTTGGAATTTTGTCGATGCGTTGTCGCAGTATATCGGAGGAGGTATAAGCGATAACACTGAGCAGGATTAATACGAGGCTTGCGAGTAAAATACCGCGTATTCGATACGCTTGATAAAACAATAAGACGATTAAACAAAATAAGATCAGGTAGCCGGTACGCCCTGCACTCATAAACAGGATGTTATAGACGGCGAGTAAGACGACGATGCTGAGTAACCACCGCCATTGCGGTTTTTGCCAAGCTTGTATGGCGACAAAATAGGTGGCTAATGCCATGAGTAGATTCTGAGTGATATAGTTTTTGAAAATAAAGGGATTTTCAGCTGTGCCTTTGCCAACTTGCCAACCGCTGATTGCCATCAAATAGGCCAGAAATAGGGTGATGCCCATGGCGGCCAGAAAAGCGTATAGCCCCCATTCACGACTTTGGTGATCTCTAAAAATCAGGATAAAGAGGGGAATATAGAGCCATTCTCGATATTTATCTACGATTCGCCCGGCCTCGGAGAGGGGAACGGGGGTATAGAGTAGGCCGATTAACAGGAATGTGAATAATAAGATCGCGAATAGCGCGATGGGATGCTGACGCAGTGTGTTAAACTTTTGTTTATAGTGCCCTTCTGCCAGTAAAAACAAAATGGCGAGGGGGCAGAGTATATTGGTTAAGGCGGTAGAGATAGGAATTGATAAACCGATTAATACGGCTAATATGCGCCGTGTTGTGTCAAAATGGTTTGTCACGATGTTTTTTTTACCCGTTTGTAATGTTTTTTACTCATTTCCCAGCCAAATAAGCGTTCTAAGCGCATCATCCAACGATGGCGGCGCTCGCGTCGTGTAGGTTGATAGTGGGGATTCAGTATTAAATGATGTTCGGCCTGTTCTGCTAACCAGTTTTGCATGATGGCCGGATGTGTGCCTTTGAATTGATCAAGGGCTTGTGGATCGATATTGCCATAAGCTTCAAAAGGCGGGGGCGTATGTCCCCAATATTGGCTCACTTGTTGAATTTTAGCTTGCATGGAGGAGACTGCACGGACATGTCCGTAATGATAAATCGGTACACCCGCTAACGCGGCCTTAGGATAACGCCCTGTTTTATTTTTATCCATGACGACAAAAAATAAGCCATCAGGGGAATAACTACGAATACTATTGCGTATGACTCGCGGTGCGCGACGATACCAACCTGGACTGATTGCTAGGGTATTGGGTGTGCCATAAAAGTGATAATAATCAAAGACTAATGCTTCTATTTTGGGATGATGAAGGTGTTGTTGCAAAGTGGCTTTGATGGTGGGTATGTCTTGTTCATGTAGCACTTCATCCCCTTCTAAATAAAAGGCCCAATCACCACTACAATTAAATTGGGCAATCATTTTTTGTTGTGCGTAGACATAACCGCGATCCTGCATGGATTCATTCCAAGTCGTTTCAATCACGCGCAATTTAGGATCGTCAATCGCTTGGATACGTGTCAAGGTATCATCTTGCCCGGCCCCTACTGCTACCACGACTTCATCACATAAGGGTAGTAATGAACGCAGACTTTCGATATAAGGATAACCGAGTAATGTGCCATGACGAATGAAAGTGAAACCGCTGATTTTCATAAATAAATTATCCCAGTCTTTCTTGTAGGGGGCCGGTAACGGGTTTTTGTTGCCCACCATTTTCTTCAATCGCCTTCGCAAAATAAATTTGGAACGAAAACGCAAAATAAATTTGGAACGAAAAGCGCATTAGGAATATCAAAAAAATAAATTATCCCGCAGGGCTACTCTATGCACACAAATCTTATATCACAAACTGTCGGCTCACGCAGAGCCGCAAAGCCGCAGAGAATGAGAGAAATTAAACAAACCGGCTTGAATTGCCTTTTGGGATTTATTTTTTTGGAACTTCCTTACCTTTTCCAAAAGGCGGGCGTTAATAAAACCAGCAAGGTAAAAATTTCTAATCTAGCCAATAGCATCGAAAAACTGAGAATCCATAATCCTGCATCACTGATGTCTTTATAAGTTATGGCAACCTGCCCTAAACCTGGGCCTGTCATATTTAATGTCGCGGCAATGCCTGAAAATGCGGTAACCTCATCAACACCGGTTGCCAAAAATAACAGCGACAATAAAATATAACTCGCCATATAGAGAAATATAAATCCCCATACTGCTTGAGCAACGCTATCTGAGACTTTTTGATTGCCGATTTTAACAGCAATGACGGCATTGGGATGGATCAAGCGCATGATTTCACGAACCGCTTGTTTGTATAACAAGATAACCCGAATGACTCGAAACCCACCTGCGGTGGAACCCACGCAGCCGCCAATAAAACCACTGCCTAAAATTAAGACGGGTAAAAATAAAGGCCAGCTACTAAAATCAGCCGTTGCATAACCGGTGCTACTGATGATTGAAATAACGGCAAAACTGCCATAGCGTAACGCGGCCCAAAATTGGGTATAAACGCCTTTCCACATTAACACGGCAACCGTAATCGCTATGAGTACCAAGACAATATAAATAAAGACGCGGCCTTGAATATCATACCAATAATGGCGAATATCCACTTTACGCATTGCCAAAAAATGTATTGTAAAATTGAGGCTGCCTAATATGATAAATACCATGGCAATCACTTCGATTAACGCGCTGTTGTAATACCCTAAACTGGCATCATGGGTAGAAAATCCGCCTGTTGCCACAGTTGAATAACTATGCCCTATCGCATCAAATAGACTCATGCCGGCCATCCAATATGCCAGCGCACAGGCAATCGTTAAAGCGATATAGATATATAATAAGGTTTTAGCTGTATTTTCTAAGCGGGGTGTCAGTTTTTCATCTCGCATCGGGCCTGGCGTTTCGGCACGATATAATTGCATACCGCCAATACCCAGCATAGGTAACACGGCTACCGCTAAAACGATAATACCCAGACCGCCAAGCCATTGTAATTGTTGGCGATAATACAAAATAGATTTTGGCCAGTGATCCAAGCCACTGATCACCGTCGCACCAGTGGTGGTAAATCCTGATACGGCTTCAAATACCGCTTGAGCAACCGTTAAATCGGACACAAACAAAAAGGGCAGGGCGCCCACTATACTGAGAACCGTCCAAAACACCGCAGTAATGACAAAACCATCGTGTAAATGGAGTTCTTTTTTAACATTTCTAACGGGAAACCAGAATGCGACACCCATACAAAACATGACCAAAAACCCTTGCATCAAGGGTATAATCCCTTCATCTTCATACCATAATGATACCCCCATAGGCGGTAACAAAGTGAGACTAAACGAGATCAATAGCAAGCCGAGAATACGTTGAGTAACAGACCGTTGCATTTTTTCAGTTATCAGTTATCAGTTATCAGTTATCAGTTATCAGTTATCAGTTATCAGTTATCAGTTATCAGTTATCAGTTATCAGTTATCAGTTATCAATTCCAGGCTAAAGTTTTTGCGCGCAAAAACGTGTTGAAGGCTGAAAGCGTGGAAATCAATTATCAATGAACAGTGATAACAAAATTTTCCGAAATTTGAGTGTGGCGAACAAGCCACAATGCGTCTGTTCGCGAACCATAG
>JAYQWI020000986.1:0-2470 GCA_035871815.2 Candidatus Parabeggiatoa communis | reverse complement strand
CACGTCGATTATTGTGCGGAATGTCTTAAACCGTATCTTTATTTGGATTTACGGACTGTATTATACCCAGAATCTTCCCAAGAAAATAACAATCCACCCATCAACCAAACCGCCCTCAGTCAACCGGCTTTGTTTGTGATTGAATATGCTTTAGCCCAATTGTGGATGAGTTGGGGGATACAACCGGCTGCTATGATAGGGCATAGTATTGGGGAGTATGTGGCGGCGTGTCTGGCAGGGGTATTGACTTTAGATGAAGCGTTGGTATTGGTGACGGCGCGGGGGCGGTTAATGCAGACTATGCCGTCTGGTACTATGTTAGCTGTGCCACTGACTGAGGAAGAAATACGGCCTTTGCTCAATAATAACATTGATTTAGCGGTTCTTAATATATCCTCTCAAAGTGTGGTGTCGGGGCCTATCGAAGCAGTGGAACAATTTGCCGCGCAGTTATTGGCTGAACGAGGTTTGGAATGTCAATCTTTGCACACTTCCCATGCGTTTCATTCTGCCATGATGTTGCCTATTTTGCAGTCATTTTTGGAACAGGTACAGAAAGTTAGTTTGCAAGCACCGCAAATGCCTTATCTATCAAATGTCACTGGGACTTGGATTAAGACAGAGGAAGCTATTGATCCTAATTATTGGGTTAGGCATTTACGCCAAACAGTCCGTTTTGCTGATGGGTTACAACCACTTGTGAAAGAATCTAACTATATTTTATTGGAAGTTGGGCCTGGGCGCACTTTAAGCACATTTGCAAAGCGGCATCCTGAGAAAAGTGCGGGGCAAGTGGTGTTGACTTCATTACGCCATCCTAAAGATGAACTGTCGGATAATGGCTTTTTGTTAAATATGTTGGGACAATTGTGGCTGGCTGGGGTGGTTGTGGATTGGGCAGCGTTTTATGGTGAGGAACAACGACAACGTTTACCTTTGCCTACTTATCCGTTTGAACATCAGCGTTATTGGATTGAACCTTCAAAATCAAGTAGAGAAAATAAACGATTATCCAAAAAAGAGATAGCAGATTGGTTTTATATTCCCTCTTGGCAACGTTCCACATTACCGCAATCTGTTAAAACACAAATATTCCCTCAACAACGTTGGTTAGTATTTCTTGACGACTGTGGTTTGGGCGCTAAGATAATAACGCGCTTAAAACAAGCTGAGCAAGAGGTGATTACAGTTAGCTTTGGGCAAACCTTTACTTTTCATAATGATTCTAGCTATACTTTAAACCCTGAACAACCTGATGATTATGATGCTTTACTGACAACACTTCGCACCCTAGATAACATACCCACAATGATTGTTCATTTATGGCGTGTCACAGCTAACAATCTTGCTGAATCCGTACTTGAACAGCTTGACGAGTGGCAAAATCTCGGTTTTTACAGTTTGTTATTTATCGCTCAAGCCCTTGGTAAACAGCATTTGACTGAAAGCATTCAAATCTCAGCCGTGTCGAATAATATGCAGGCCGTCATGGGTGAAAAATGGCTGAGTCCCGAAAAAGCAACGCTATTGGGAGCGATAAAAGTGATTCCGCAAGAATATACTCACATTCGTTGTCGCAGTGTTGATGTTGTCTTGCCAGATTCAGAGCGTGAAAAGGAACAACTTATTGAGCAACTTTTGCAAGAATTGACCTCAAAATTCACTGATAGAGTCGTGGCTTATCGGGAAAACTATCGTTGGATACCAACCTTTGAGCCCGTTCGACTAGAAAAAACGGCTGAAAAAATATCTCGATTACGAGAACGAGGCGTTTATCTTATTATCGGTGGACTCGGTGCAATCGGATTAACCTTAGCAGAATATTTAGCGAAGACCGTTCAAGCACGACTTATTTTGGTTGGCCGTTCTGCTTTTCCGCCTAAAAAGGAGTGGGTACATTGGCTAGAAACGCATGATAAAGAGGATAGGGTGAGCAATCAGGTCAGAAAACTCCAAACTTTTGAAAATTGGGGGGCTGAGGTTTTGGTATTCAGTGCTGATGTTGCTCATCTCGCACAGATGCAAATCGTTATAAAGCAAGCTGAAAAACAGTTTGGGCCAATTAAGGGAGTGATTAATACAGCGGGTGTGATTGATTTTGCGGGTGTGATTCACAAAAGAACACGAGCCATGACCGAAAGTATGGTGGCTTCCAAAGTAAAAGGTACATTGGTACTTGATCGCCTATTACAGCATGTTCAACTAGATTTTTTTGTGTTAGGTTCGTCGATTGGTTCAATATTTTATCAGGCTAAGTTTGGTCAAGTGGGTTATGCAGCAGCCAGTGATTTTCTGGATGCTTTTGCTTATTATAAACATTGTAAAGAGGGTACATTTACCATCACGATTGATTGGAGCGATTGGCAAGAAATTGGCATGTCAGTCGAAGCGGAAAAGCTCTGGAGAAAAAACCATCATAAGACTGAAGAAGCCTCTCAGCTTCAAAATACCTTATTACCAACAGAAGGGG
>JAYQWI020000985.1:0-10485 GCA_035871815.2 Candidatus Parabeggiatoa communis | reverse complement strand
CTTAGCGATACTACGATTTTTAGCGGCGGAGGGAGAAGGTGCGATAATGAATGAAGAGACATTACGAACACAATGCCCAGATGAATTTGAAAGCAGTTTAGGGAACTTATTACAGCGTGAATTAATAGAAGAGGTTTTAGGAAAGAAGGGGTATCGCTTTCAAGTTGAATTGATTCGACGATGGTTTGTGATGTAAATAAATATCTCTGTGAAACTCTGTGAACTCTGTGTTGCGTTAAAAACGCAACACATTTGGTAAATAAATGATTTCAGGCTACATTGCCTGACTGTTATTCTAAACGGCGCGCGGCTTGCTATGAAGTTCTTTTGTTTCAATCGGCGATCTTGCCTAACAAGAGTTCAACTAACGCTTCGCGTGTCGTAAAATCAGCGTGGCGTCATGACAATCATGACAATCCGCGTTCTATACACAAGCTCACCTTTCAGCCTTCCTTCGTATGACAAACTAAAGTATGAGATAGAACGCTGATTTGACTGATGCTCATGATTAACACTGATTAAAAAATTCGTTTATCGGCCCGTCATTAGCTATGCTAAACGAAGTTTCGTTGTACTGGGTTGCGTAGAATATCACAAAGTCACACAGAATAGAAGGCGGGGTTTAATTGTTAATTGTTATGATAGAACGCTGATGATACTGATTGTCATGATTCACGCTGATTTTTATGATGGAACGCTGATGAGGCTGAGCTTTGTTGTTATAATTATGTTATTACATCTGATAAGAAAAATGGCATAAAATCATGGCAGTAAATGTAGCAACCGATATATAATCCTTCTTAGGCCACACTACCTTGGTAGCGCACCAGCATCATAGTTTATGCCGTTCAGAGAACCTATTTATTTTTTTCAGATTTCCCAATGGAGTATAACGGCACCAGCTAACCAACCACTTCATATAAAAGCTTTTGGAGCATTCCAATAGTGCTTGCGCATCTTGGCAACCGTATTACGTTTCCGTATCTATATCAGATGCCATTGTTAGGTCCCCTCTTACTGACTTCCATAATCTCTCCTATCCCCTCAGTAATCAGCATATCCAGGGCCATTACAGCCCGGCGGTAGCGAACCCAGAGAGTCCTACCCGACTACCGCGTTATCTTATGGCTAATAACTAATAAGACCTCTTAACCTAATTGCTTAAGTTAAGTGTGTAACATAGTAATTTTTTCCTCAGTACCGTAAAAGATGTTAATGACTAACTTAGGACCGAACTCTCTACCGAGGCGCTTTGGGTTAGTGGGAGCTTGACCAATCCACTTCAACTCCCCTATAGTCTAAAAGAAGGAACATTCCTTCTTTTAAACAACCTGTGTGTCCCTTCCATTCACGATGGTTCAATAGTAAATTAACGAAATTTGTGCGGATATTCTTTCTCACGATTTTGGAATGAAAGGATTTTGGTATTTTGAATGACTCCATTGCGAATTTCTATGGATTTTGAAATTGTTTTATTCTTTTCCCATGTATTTGTACCCCCTATAACTTCGGGCAAAAACGGAAGTAATGCTTTTGAAATTTCCCATGAGGCAGAATTCCAATAAAAACGGGGGCTGTGGTCTACTGCATAATAAATTTTACCATCTGCTTCAAACATTGGGTGTTCAAAGGATGTTGGTTTGGCACACCAAAACCCCATTCCTTCATCACAGCTGATGTCAATAATAAGAGCACCTGTCATTAATTTATCGGCATCATGGGCAGGGACAAACATTTTTGGCTGGGCAGTGTCTTGAAGGGTTCCGTTAACAATTATTTGCACATCTGATAATGCTTCTGCAATTGGGCGAGTATGGCTGTCAGATTCAACTACAAGCAAATTCCCTGAATCATCCTCCTTCACTTGTTTGAATGATATGCCGGGCAATTGATCTTTCACTTCTGTTGATGGACGCCCCGTATAGACGGTGATATCTCGAACCCCTTGACCTTAACCTCCCCCAACCTCTTTAACATCCAAAGAGTGAAATATGTTTGGTTTGGACGTTTTAAATACCTAACGCCGCTTTTCAACCGCGCGGCTTTTTGCGTCGGCTGCAAAGCTTAGTTAGAATTAATTTTACTCTGACCCCAATTATTCAGGCATTTGGCAACAGATTTAATACCCCAGTTTCGCTCTGCTCTACCCACCCTACCTTTGACTATTTTACGCGATGCTCAACTTTATTTTATACTGAGAATTGTCATAACTTGAGCTTTTGCAAGACGACAAACGGGCATAAATTAAAGTTTTATGTAGGGTGGGTAACGTGTTTTTGTTGCCCACCATCCTTATAAAAAAAGCTCAGTTTGTTACCGTGCTGAGTATATAACTACTTGATTTTCAAGTAGGGTGGGTAGAGCGTAGCGAAACCCACCAAAAATAAATATTATGTTTTTCAATAGGTTATATAAAGTTGAGCATCGCGTTATTTTATTTTTCCACAGGTGATTTTCCTTAAAGTGATGTTGACTCTTCATGCTCCACTGCGCCCAAAGTTTTCAACGAGCTTTTTTGAGCTTCGGTTAAACCTTCCGCACCAGTAATGTTCATGCCTTCGTAAGGTCCGGGTGCTCTCAACGTTTTTAAGCATTCACCCGTTTTAGCATCCCAAAACTTAATTGTTTCATCTTCACTTGCGCTTGCTATAATTCTACCATCTGGACTAAAAGCAACGGAACGTACTATAGCAGTATGTCCTTGCAGAGTTTTTAGGCAATCTCCACTGAATACATCCCATAATTTAACAGTCTGGTCTTCACCAGCACTCACAAGTTTCTTACTGTCAGGACTAAAAGACAATGTACGTATTGAATGAGTATGTCCTTGTAATGTTTTGAAACATTTCCAATCCTTAGTTTCCCATATTTTTATAGTTTTATCGTCACCGCCACTGGCTATGAATTGACCATCAGGACTGAAGATTACTGGCCACACTTTATCACTGTGTCCTTGCAAAACATTGAGACACTTTCCGTTATAAACATTCCATATTCTAACTGTTTTATCATCACTACCACTCGCAAGTATTTGACCATCAGGGCTAAAAGCCACTGATTCTACCCAATCAGTATGTCCATGTAACTTATTAATGTGTTGGGTAGTAATATTCCATAGCGTTACAATGGATTCATCAATGGCAAAAGCTATAGTTTTATCATCGGAATTAAAGGCTATTGACCATACCAAACCACCAGGTGTATGCAAGGTGTTAATACATTGATTGCGAGAAATGTCCCATATTATAATGGTTTGATCATATCCACCACTTACTATGGTTTGTCCGTTGGGACTAAAAGCTACTGATGCTATTCTGTTGCTATGTCCATGTAAAGAATGTAAATATTGACCAGTGGAAACGTTCCAAAATTTAATAGTTCTATCTTCACCACTACTGACCAATATTTCACCGTTAGGATTAAAGGCTATTGACCATATTCCATTCCGATACCCTTGTAAGGAATTGAGGCATTTCCCTGTGGTCACATCCCATAATTTAACTGTTTGATCATCACTACCACTCGCAATAGTGTGACCATCAGGACTAAAAGTTACTGACGTTATTCTACTGGTATGACCTTGTAAAGTGTTTAGACATTGAGCGGTGGAAATGTCCCATAATTTAAGAGTTTTATCGTAGCTACCACTAGCTATAATTTGACCGTTTGGGCTAAAATCTATTGACCATATCCAATTTGTATGACCATATAATGTATTTAGACATTGACCCGTAGAAACATTCCATAACTTAATTGTGTGATCATCACTACCACTAGCAACTGTTCGACCATCAAGGTTAAAAACAACAGAACGAACTCTATCGGTGTGACCTTGTAGGATATTTAGACATTGCCCAGTGGAAACATCCCATAATCTGATTGTATAGTCTTCACTTCCACTGACTATTATTTTACCATCGGGACTAAAAGCCACTGAATATACTCTATCACTATGTCCCTGTAAGATATTTAAAAGTTGATCTGTAGAAATTTTCCAAAGTTTGATGGTAAAATCTTCGCTACCATCGGCTATCATTTGGCCATCAGGGCTAAAAGCGACTGAGCGTACCCATTTCGTATAACTCCTCGTATTTAAGCATTGACCTGTGTGACTATCCCACAGCTTTACCGTTCGGTCATCACTACCGCTGGCTATCATTTGGCCATCAGGACTAAAAGCTATTGACTGAATCCAATCAGAATGACCTTGCAGCGTCAAAATAGGGCTACTATTCGTAACCTGCCAAAGGCGAATTTCACCATTAGTTGCACCAGTTGCCAAAATTTTTCCGTCAGGGCTAAATGTGACTGATAAAATACCGCCGAATGTTTGAGTAAAAAGAGTCTTAGCAAAAGTACAATGAGCAAAATTGATTTCATGCAAATCCCTCCCTTGAAGATAGGCTTGCCAAATCGTTAGATAAGAAAAATCATAACCTCTTAAATCCGTTTTCAATTGGCACAACATATCCAACACATTACCCGCCGCATAACCGGGTTTGCGTGGATATTTTTCTTGTAGCGTTGAAAGAATTTTTTTCAACTGCGCTTCAAAATGGCTTTGCTCTCCAAAAGTAACCAGTAGCTTATCCAGAACGGGTTTGAGAATAAGACGACGTTGTGCTTCTCTCACATAGTCTTTGGTCAACGCCTTGATTAAAGCATAATTATTTAGTAGAGCAATTTCTCCCGTCTTAATTTCTTCACCAATCTGCTCAACCAGGAGCGATGTGGTGTAATCGACAATTTCCGGTTTTGCGATCCTAATTTCTTCATCTACCTGTTTGATGAGCCGAGCCGTCATATACTCAATAAGCACAGGTTGTAAGGTAAAATATTCGACACTCCTTTCTATGGGGATTTGGTCAGATAACGAATCCAGTGTTTCTGGCACTTGTTCTTTGGCAAGGAGTGATACAATGTCATCCTTCAATTCAGAAAGCGTCACCGGTTCACGATTAATCGCTAACCAGTACATAATTTCCCTTTCATTGGTTGATAAGCGTTTAAAATGCCAATCTAACAACTCATGGAGCTTACCAAAAACTTGTTTCCCTTCCTTTAAAAACCTAGAAATATTACCGGAAAACACTTTTTTAATGTGTCTGGCTGCCAATTCTAATACGAGGGGATTGCCATTATAGAACTCAGTCAGCTCTTTCCAGTCCTCATCCGAGCCAGAAAAATCACCAATTTCGGCAAAAATTTTCTGTCCTTCGGTTTCATCCAAACCTCTTAATTCTAAGCAACGCACCGGTTTGTTATCACCTTCTAACGACGCAATTTCTTGAGGTTTTTCTCGGCTGGTGAGCAACAAACAACTCTGATGTGGCACATCGCCAACTTGCCTAAGCAACTCACCATATCCTTCATAACCTTCTTGATATTGCCCCGATTGATCGCCACCGCGCAGAATAGCTTCCGCATTATCCAAAATCAGCAAACAACGGTGTGCTTTCAAGTAGTGGAGCAAACGCGAGACTTGACGCTCTATCGTATCCGGTAAATCAACTTCTTGCTGATTAGACAAAAATTTAATCATCTCCCCCAAAATCTCAGTCACCGGGGGCGCATTGAGTAATTTTCGCCAGATAACATACTCAAATTGGGTTTGAATGCCATGTACACATTTCAACGATAAATCGGTTTTACCAATACCCCCTTGCCCCAATTGCATAGATAACCCAGTTTTACCAATGCCGCCCATACCCAAAATCGCCACCAATCGGCAACGATCCTTGATAATCCACTGTTCTAGTGTGGCTAACTCCTGAGTGCGTCCAAAGAACACGGGAACATCGGGTGCGTCGCCCCAGTCTTGGTTTGATTGGCTAACGGATTGAATTTCAGCCTGCAAACCTTTTTTCTTTTCACGCCTTTTTTCAACGGAGTGTAGAATAAGTATGTACAGGGTAGGTACAACAAAAATGGTAAAACAGATATAGGGATGAACACCTACAAGAGCCATTCCCCCAGCAATCCCGCCAAAAATAGTGACAACAAGCCCTAAGCTTTGTAAAAAGTCACTTGAGATAATTTCTTTTTTCGATTTCATAACTTTTTTCTCCCAACATTTTGAAACTGTGAAAGTCCAGTAGATCGCAAGAGGTGCCCAAACTCTCTTCATTTGATAATCCGCTTCATAATTTCAGTTTTTGCAGCTTGAATAATTGGGGTCAGAGTAAAATTAATTTTGAAAGTAATTAAAAATGAGTGATTAACCTATCTAACACCCCTCTTCAGCCGCGTGGTTCTTTGCGTCGGCTGCAAGAATTAGTTAGAATTAAATTTTACTCTGACCCCAATTATTTTGCCCCATTTCTTGGCAATCGGATGTAAAATTACCGGTTACTTTAAGGGATACTTGAGGCGGCACTTTCCAAGGACGTAAATTGTCCGCTCCAACGCATTGTTATCCTGCTGAGTGACACCCGCCCGGAGCGACTTGGACGAAGCGTAGAAGGGTGGAGCGTTTCATCAGGATAACACTTCTCTTCTCCCGCGCGTCTTTTTGCGTCGGGAGCAAGGCTTAGTTAAAATGAATTTTACTCTGACACCAATTTTTACTCTGACCCCAATTATTAGCGCCCCTTACAGCTGATCCAAAAGCCACCATCAATAATGCAAGAGCTACTTATACCTATAGACTGAATCGCCTTGACTCGTGTTTTGTAAAGATGCCGGGCATAACACCATTCTTGAGCGGCTGAAAGTCCGCCTCCAAGATAAAGTTAGAACTATATCGAATAATCCTAAAATAACATTCTATCAACATCGCTTTGAACTATCAAATGTAGATAAATGGTTTACAGTAAACAGATAGTACAAATTAAATGATTGATATTGAAAATAATTAAAGATGATTGAACTACTAACTACTTATTATAAGGCCAATTCGCCCTAATATTCCTAGATATTGACCGACAATTCAGGCTAATTTGCCCTAATATTGAATATCCTGACTTTTTCCAATGTCAAGCTTCAATCCAAAAAAAAATAATTTGCTAACGGAAATGCGCGATTTGATGCGGCGTTTGCATTATTCAATCCACACAGAACCGGTTTTTTTGCACCTGCCAATTAACGGCTTGTTCAAATAATACCGGGTTTATGGCGCAGGGGATTTTGACGTAGCCGCCGATGTTGTACAGCGGAATATCTTCATGCAAGATTTGGTCAAACCAGATTTCTCGCTGGGGAGAAGTGAGGGGGTGAAGTTTTGAGTATTTTTGTTCGGCCATAATGGACTCCTTTTTGATTGGTATCGATATTTGTTTGAAAAGGATTTTTTGCCTAAAAATGATATGATCTTCAATAAGTTAAGTTATTTTTTAGCCAGCCACATTGGTCGGCATCGCAACCACAAAATCTGATCCAATGGATCACATTTTGTTAAACGCTTATCCAAGGATCAGGTCTAATTCTATTGAGTTTTAATACCGGAGTGATTGAGAATTAGCATCATAAGACTGTTATTTTGGAATCAATAGTGTTCAATATTCAATAACTTTATTAAAAAATGAACATCGAACATTGTTAATATTAATAACATTAACCGAAAAATACAATGAGTTATTTGATCAAAATTTGTAAAAACCCGTTATTTGAACAAAAACTTGATGAAAAGGATTGATATGATGTACCGCAATCGTTCAATGTTCAATTTAAAAAACGTGAACTGAGAACATTGAATATGAAGCAAATATAACTCAAATTCAGAGATTAATTATGATAAGTTATTGATTTTAAATTATTTATTGTGTTATCTCAAGCTAAGGATTGTTAAGAGATATAATTACAAACCTTGATTTGTCGATTGAATGCAAATGTTTTGTCAAAATCTTTTTCAGGCGCGTAAAGTATCATAAAGTCATGCAGAAGGTGGGGTTTAATTGTTAATTGTTATGATAGAACGCTGATGATACTGATTATCATGATTGACACTGATTTTTATGAATTGAATGCTAATTAATAACGCTGAGCTTTGTTGTTATTAATAATCTTATTAGGTGGGATCGCGGGCAATTTATCGCTGGCCCTTCAAATAAATAATTTGAGGAGAAGAGTTCTTTAAGAAATTGACGTGTGAAAAATTATCGAACCCATGTTGATACTACCTTGGATTTGAAAGGCGTGACATTGCTGATTGGGGGGAATAATTCGGGCAAAAGTAATTTGTTCGCTGGGATTCAACATTTTGCCGATTTGATCAGTCGCCGCTTTCAAACCCAGATGCCTAAAGTGGGAAAAGAGGATTATTTTCCTCATAAGCATAGTTTGGATAATGCGAATACGCCTATGGCGTTTGCTTGCGAGTGGGAAAATGCTTCTGGGCTGGTGGTTTATCAGATGGCGCTTTATGCTTTGAATGCTGATGAAAACCAACATCAGGAAATTGATTACGCTAATGTGAATATTGCGCGTGATTTGGGTAAAGAGGGTGCGAATTTTCAAGCACTTCTTAAGTATGTGCTAGAACCAGACAAAAACACTTACAAGCGTTTGAAAGAGTTTATCAAATTTGTTGATTCTGCTTTTCAGGGATTCGTGATAAAAGATAAACAAGTGTTTTGGCAATTTGATATCAGCAAAAACGCTTCAAATTGTCAAGAATTGCCCTCTACGGTTATTTCCGATGGCATCATTAAAGGCAGTGCCGTTGTGTTACTTTGTACCTGTGAGAATCCGCCAGCTTTGATTATGATAGATGAGGTGGAAAATGGTATCAGTCTGGGCAATGTCAGAGAGTTGCTCAGTTGGCTGCATTATACTGCTGGTAAAGGCAAAAAGAGGCCGTTTTTACTCACCACTCATAGCCCTTCCTTCATTTGTGAATTTTCGGATGAGTTAGATGCGGTTTATAACACCTTATTACAGCCCACTCATTACAAAAGTTTGTTAACGAATTTAAGTGATGGGCTTTACAATGGTGTCAAATGGGAAAATATCTATGGTGATATTGTTGAACAAGATGGCAAAGAATTAGTGATTGTGAAGCCTTACCAATTGACAGAATTATATTTCAGTGGTGTGCTGAGTAACATTTAAAGGGGAGTTGCCAGAAAATGAACACTCAAAAGCACACCAAACAAATCGTCATGATTGGTGATGGCTATAGTGATTATGTAGTGCTTAAACAGTTTGTGTCGGTTATTTTTGACAGTCTGCCAGCAAATGAAAATCGTCTCAATTTTTTTGACAACACACATCTTGAATCGCTTAACATTGGACATTTTGTTAATCAATTTATTGACAAAGCAGACAAAACAAGTGCTTATGATTTATTTGGGGGCCCTGCGACTCATTTTAAAAAAAAGGTTGTAGAAACGTTAAGCAACACTTTAGCCAGTTTGCAAAAAAGGAATTGGCCACTTGGACATCGTGATTTATTGATCATCTGTTCTGATTCGGAAAAACCGTTAGGCAAGCAACAAAATTATTTTCAAGAATGGGCTTATTCGCTGGAAGCGATTTTAGGGTTAGCCATAGATGATTTTTATGGGCAAATGGTTAAGCAAGGTTACGACTACGAATATTTACCCTTAGTCTTGCCATTAATCTTTTTTCCAAGCATAGAAATTTTAGTGGCCGCTTGCACTGAAGAGGTGCATGATTTTGACAAACAATGTCGTGCTTTGAAAGCGAAACCGGATTTAAAACAAAAGGTTTGGGGAACAGATAGTATTGATGAAGCCTTGAAAAGTGGCATGCTTCATGGGGTATTAGAAACCTATATGACACCTGAAGCTTTAAATAAAGTTTACAAAACGATTCCTGAAGTACGACGGTTTATCCAATTATTACGTTTTAATGTGTTGTAATTTAATGGTGGGCAAGCGGGCAATCAGTATCAAGGCCTATTTGAAATCATAGGGCCCGCTTACCCACCCTACATGATCATTAGAAATTAATCTAATGTTCCCGTGTCGCTTGAAACGTAAAAACCTTGCTGGAAAATACCCCAAAATTCATTGACAATTCGCTTAGTATTAGTATGTATAATTACGGCACACAAGGCCTTAATTCTATTGCTTATTTGAGACTTTTAAGGTAGGCCCTAATTTCTTCAGGGGGTATACCGGCCAACCGTTTTTCCATGGGTATACCAGCCAACCGTTTTTCCGTGGGTATACCGGCCAACCGTTTTTTCAAAGGTATACCAGCCAACCGTTTCTCCGTGGGTATACCGGCCAACCGTTTTTCCAGGGGTATAGCGGCCATATCTTCCGGTGATAACATGGACAAATAACGTTTGCCCCACATGCGCCCCATTTCGAGAACTTGTTCCGGCGTGAGTTCTTTCATCTCTTCTTCTCCTTTTAATAATCGTAACCCTGATAAGAGCGATTCCAAGGGTTCTGGCATTAACGGCAAACCTTCGCTTTCCAAAAGCTTAAAAGCTTTTTCCCTTTCAACTTTGTGAGAGGAAAACAGTTTAAAATAAGCATTATGGCGTTCGCAAGCCAATTCATTCAACGAGATTAA
>JAYQWI020000984.1:0-4246 GCA_035871815.2 Candidatus Parabeggiatoa communis | reverse complement strand
TCATGAATTGAAAGAACGTATTCGTCATTCTCAAATACAAGCGGCTCTTTCAGTTAATCGTGAATTGGTATTACTTTATTGGCAAATTGGGCGAGATATTCTAATTCGTCAACAACTTAAAGGTTGGGGGGCGAAAGTCATTGATCGTTTAGCGGTAGATTTACGTCAAGCTTTTCCCGATATAAAAGGATTTTCCTCACGCAATTTGAACTACATGCGCCAGTTTGCCGATGCTTATTCGGATAAAGAATTTGTGCAACAGGTTGTTGCACAAATTCCTTGGGGACACAATGTTCGTATTTTGGATACCGTCAAAGAGTTTAGGGAACGTGAATGGTACATCCGTCAAACACTTCAAAATGGTTGGAGCCGCGATGTGTTAGTCCATCAAATTGAAAGTGACTTATACCACCGCCAAGGTAAAGCCATTACCAATTTTAAGCAGACGTTACCGAAACCACAATCCGAATTAGCAGAGCAGTTATTAAAAGATCCTTATACCTTTGATTTCCTGAATTTAGGCGCAAAATATCATGAACGTGATTTGGAAAAAGCATTAATCAATCATCTGCGTGATTTTTTACTTGAATTAGGGATAGGATTTGCCTTTGTGGGTAGTCAATATCACCTTGAAATCGGTGAACAGGATTTTTATCTTGATCTCTTATTTTACCATTTACAGTTACGTTGTTTTATAGTCGTTGAACTCAAAATCACTGATTTTAAACCGGAATATTCAGGTAAAATGAATTTTTATTTGTCAGCGGTAGACGATTTATTAAAACATCAAGATGATCAACCTAGTGTCGGCATCATTTTGTGCAAATCAAAAGATAAAACAATTGTCGAATATACTTTGCGTGATCTCAAAAGGCCCATTGGTGTTTCAACTTATCAACTCACCAAAAAATTACCAAAAGAACTCCAAAACTGTTTACCAACCATTGAACAATTAGAAATGGAATTAAACACAGTATCTTTATCCAGAGACGATAAAGAAATGTGATTAAACTTCGGTGGCGATCCTTTATCTCACGCAGAGCCGCAGAGGCGCAGAGAATGAGAAGAGCTTTAATTTAGTAAGATGATATGGCGTGATAGAAAACACTTCCTATTTCTCTTTTCCTCTGCGGCTCTGCGGCTCTGCGTGAGCTTTGTTCGTTATACCGAGAAAAAAAATCAGCGTTCTGTCATCACTTATATACACTACAAATGTTATACTACATTACTGTTTCCCGATTGAATGAACCTTCGGTGTGCTACGCTAAGTACAAATTTGATTTTAGTGCAAAATTTATTTTGCCGTGGCGCAATTTTCGTCCAAATTTATTTTGCCGTGGCGAATTTAAATATAAATGTACTTTATTCAATCGGGAAAGGCTATAAATCCGCGTTCTATCCAAGTACTTGGAGAAACATCATGTCTACTTATTTAACAGAAATCGCTAGGCAAAAGAAACAACAATGGCTTAATTATCAAAAAGAACACCATCATGAAAGAGAAAATTGGACACAAAAAGTCAAGGCGTTCTATAGTCAAATCAAACTTTGGTTAATGCCTTTAGAGCAAGAAGGTTTATTGCGTTATCAAGAAGAAACGCTACCTGAAAACCCTATTTATTTTGGAAATGGCATTACTGAACAATTTGATTTGACGATTGAATTTTTTAATGGCGCAACGATCAAATTGAAATCAGTTGGATTAGATATCGTCGGTGCTTATGGCCGAATTGACATGCAGCTTGGATTGCGAAAATTAATGCTCATACTCAAGGAAAAAGAAGGAGAATGGGTATTTACAGAACGATATAGCTTAGAAAAAACACCCACTTACGACTTTAATCAAGCCGCTTTTGAACAAATTGTGACCGACTTTATAGAGAGTTTCTAATGAAATTCTTATCTTGCGATGCCATCATCAAGCACTTTCTCTTTTTGGAACAAGTCATCAAGACATTAGATCAGGATAATTTTGAATTTTTAACCGAACAAGAAATTATCCAAGAAAAAAGCGTGATAATAGAAGAATTAGAATTGGATACCGTGTTTAAATTATTGACAAAGTTGGAAGCTGAAATTAAACAAGACTACAACTATGCCATTAGATCGAAACGGAAAGATGACTTATCCAAAAACTATTTATCCTTATGTAAGCGTTTTAGAAAACGTATCAAGAAATACGACAAACCTCTCAAAAAAGTGTGTCGCAAAGTTTCTTTAGATGACATTTTGGATGAAGTGAAGTCTTTTTTTAAGGATAGCAACCCAACTTTTGCACAAAATGTCTCCATTTTAAAGGGTTATTTCAAATTTCGACATGGGTATGCAGATGGCAGATATTTTCACAAAACGCCGCCGATACCGGCCATTCAACATCTACAAATCTTATGTCAGGAATTTAAAACCCATGTTTTTTTAAGGAAAAAGTAAGTCATTTTACTCAGGCAATAAAAAATTTATGACGGTGTTAATCTGAAGGCAGATTCTGCTTCTGATCATGACGGCGCTGATTAAAAAATCAGCGTTCTTTGCCCCAGTTTTTGCGCGCAAAAACTTTTGCGTGGAAGCGAAGGGAAGCTTCGCTAAATGTTCATCTTTATAGTTTTGTTCAAAAAACAGTTCACAAGTTCATAATTTTATATGTTTTCTGGCCTTGGGCAACTTGGGCAACTAGACTGCAAAGCTGCATGGCACGATTTTCAAAGCCCTCTTCAGATAATTATTATTCACGATCTAAAACCAATCTCATGCTTCGGGCTTCGGGCTTCGGGGCTTCGCTTCGGTGCCAAGTAGAGACGCACGGCCGTGCGTCTCTACTCTACGGCCGTGCGTCTCTACTCTACGGCCGTGCGTCTCTACTCTACGGCCGTGCGTCTATACGGTCGTGCGTCTCTACGGCCGTGCGTCTCTACTTACTTATGGCTCCCATGTGCAGCAGGTTGTTGCACAAATGCCTTGATTTGGAGAAAATCATAGCGTATTTTAAATTTAACCAAGCATTCTCACGAATTTTCACCTTCGCAAACTTTTTTTCAAAATTAAAAGGAGAAAATGATGGCACCACACACAATGATTCCCAAACAAGAGATTTACCCTATTCGACTTAAACCTTTTGTCGAAAGAAAGATAGCCAGTAACCCGATTTATCTCGAAAAATTCAACCAAGAGGGATGGATTGAATACCTTGCCAAAACAATGGCCGGCATTCCCCTTGAACAATTCCTCAGCATTGCCGATGAGGATTTGAAGGGACGCATTGGTAGATTGATGTCTCTTCAACTCGTAGCAGGCATGTTAAATGATTTCACACCCGAACAAATGAAAACTTTTGATGACTGCATGATAAGGAGATAATTTTGTGGATTACCTACCTGATACCAACATCATCACGGCTTGGCTCAAGCGGGATGAAAAAGTGTTAAAAAAAGCGGAGGCAGTGGGTAGCCAACAGCTAAAGCAGTTGTCTAAAAGCTAAAGCCCCATAAATGTGACTAACATGCTTCAATATTTTGCACGCAAAAACGGGCAGCTTTAAATGGATTTAGACTGAAAGCACAAACTATAACAGTTATAATATACAAACATTTTATATACAGAAGTTTAATAGTATTATTCTGTGTTAGTCACCTTTAGGTGACTTGATCTTTTAGACAACTGCTTTAGCTGTTGGCTGGGTGGTCTCGATATTGGAGCGATCCTGCACTAGGATAACGAATAAATCCAATCATATCAATCATCTATTCGTTTATCCCGCGAAAGCTGTCGTGCAAAATTTATTTTGCCGTGGCGCAATTTTCAAACCCAATTTATTTTGCGACGGCCCGATTGGAATGCTAGAGACGCGAGCATCGAGACGCGAGCATCGCGTCTCTACAGGGCAATTTTACAGCACAGAAAAATTGTGCTTAATCCATTTCATCAGGATTGATACCGAGTGCGCGTAATTTTTCGGCTAATTTTTCGGCGCGTTGCCGTTCTAACGAGGCTTCTCGTTGGGCCCATTCTTTTCGTTTACGTTCTTGTTTGGCTTGATGCAAGGCCCATTCTTTTTCCTTTCTTTCTTGTTCTTTTTCTAATCTTTCCGCTTCTTCCGGTAATAAGACAAGTTCTTGATCTTTATCGTAAAACCGTAACCAGACACAGTCCTCTTGGGGGGGCTCATGATCTATCACACCATACCAAGTGCCTACCCAGAGTGATAAGCTTTGGCTCCAAAGCCAGCCTTGTTTATTGGGCTTTATTGGTT
>JAYQWI020000983.1:0-4632 GCA_035871815.2 Candidatus Parabeggiatoa communis | reverse complement strand
TGAAAAGGGCCATTTACATTTGGGTGGCAATCAATGGCGCGGCTTGGGCTGGGTAAAATGGCAAGTCAATCAAGTCAGTGAAGGTTGGGCTGGAGAATTCCTAACTGAACGATAATATCATGGCTGAGAAAACGAGATGATGAACATTTATTACATAACAGGGCATTCAGAAAAGACTTTAGACACATTCGCACACGATTTGTCTGCCCCCCCCAAATTAATTTGGTTAGAACCACGCCCGACTTTAATCAATGGAAAAATTGGCTTAAAGGAAGTCGGGTTAAAAAATGCCTTTCAAGGTTTACGATTGCCTTTAGAAAGAAAACCTTGGTTTAAAAAAAAGAACGATATTTTCATAGAAGAAATTCGTTTTTATTGGCAACACAGTATGTTACACCTACTCGCTGATGCAGAAGGCTATCGCTACTTTGGTTGTAGTGAAAACAAGGGCTTTCTCAATAAATTGAAATTAGACGAAGAAAAATCTAAACAAGTTGATGTCCATACCGACAAAAATCAGGTGTCTAAAATTTTCTTACGCCGTGATTTAGAACGTTTTAACTTGGAGGACACTTTGAATATTGCTCAAGTACAAATCAAAAATTATTGGTATGAAGATAGCTTGTGGGCGTGGCGATTGATTTTATAGCCTCATTACTGAAGAAATGCCAAAGAGGAGAACTCATGCGGTACAAAAGTAAAGTAACCAAAGGCGGTGATAACAAAAAGGGTTATTATGCGCATTTAAAGAATCAAGTTGGTGGGAAGAGAGACGTTTTTGTCTATCAACATGATGTGGCAGGACAACCCCGTTTAGAACCGGGTATGTTGTTGGAGTACGAATTGTTCAAACGAGATGATGGTAGCCTAAAGGCACTGGATGCTAAAGTCATAACAACTGACATGAATGCGAGGAAAAATGATCAAAGGGTTCGCTTATCAGAAGGAGTGATTAAAGTTCAAGGCAATTCTTATGTTGTCAGCAGTCAGCCCACGCCAAAGAATAATACGATAAATCAAGAAAATTTGGAGTCACCTTATTCTCTTTCACCTGAAAAAGGTATGAAACTAGAATTTGATCCAAAACAGAATAAATTTTGGCAACTTGAACCAGAACCGCGTCTTTCAGTACCTTATCAAAGCCGCTTTTCTTTACCGTACAAAAGTCGCTATTCACAACAAAACACTAAACCTGAACGCTATCCACCTTACCATTTTGTGCCAGTAGCGAAAAAACAAGATGCTGATGAAGTTGATGCGTTATTGGATACCCCTGTTTTTCACGATGGCAAACAGAAAGACGTTTATTCTGGCGAATTACGTTGTACTTTAACGGCCTTAACCCCTTTGCTGGTTGCTAATGATCAATATCTAGCCAAAGAAGTCAAAGAGGCCAAGGTACATGATAAGGGCGTTGATTTACCTGACACTTGGAAAATAAAATCGCTTAAAGACAAGGAGCGTAAAAAGATTTGGGTGGCTGGGGATAAAAGCGTATTGGAACCTTTGCGCTTACCTGATGGACGGGTATTGATTTCTGGAGCGAGTTTAAAGGGCATGTTACGTCAAAGCATGACGGCTTTATTAGTCGCACCGATGGAAAGAGTGGCAGAAAAAACTTACTCATATCGGTTGAATACCAAAATCATTGAAAATGAGGCCAATGGAAAGCGATATAAGTGTTATCCTGCCATTGTCGAAAAGGTTGATAACGAAGGTATTCCATTGAAAGTAAAAGTTTTGACTGAAGCCAAGCAAAATGAGGTCAAATACAAAGAACAAAACGCTAAACCAACTGATAAAGCATTTAGTTACGTGTACGGACTGGATAATCAAGGTATATTATTATGGGCGCATGAAGAAGATGATCCAAAAAATAGCAAAAATCCTACTCAATTAAAACAGACAGTTTGGATTGATAGTCATTTGCTAGATAATAAAAACACGGTGCTTTGTTCTGTTCCTGCTCAGATTCAAACCCAATATAAAGCAACGATTGAACATTTAAGTAATCGTACCAATGGTCATTTAACAGGTGATCATCAGTTACTCCGAAAAATATCTGGTACGCCTGATGAACTCAGCAAAGCTATTAAAGACGCTGTCAAAATGAAGACAGATCAGTTGATCTATGTTGAAGTGATAAAAGAAGGGAAGAATTATCGCATCACTTCCCTGGGGCATAACTTTCGTTATCGTTGGCGTTATGCAGATACTGTGCGTACTCGTTGGAATTGGAATGATAAAGAAAATAAATCTGAGCCACAAACACGCTCTGTGCTTCAACCCTTAGCGCAAGAAAAAGGTGATTGTCCAAAAGAATTGAGTGCTGGACGTTTGCTATTTGGTTATGTGGCTGATGATGAGGGAACAGCCGATATGGGTAAAGACCATTTTTCGCGTTTAGCTGGGCGTATTGCTTTAAATATGGCAGTGGAGACTCTCAATAAAAAGGAGAAAAAGGTTAATCCTTCCTTGTCAGAAAAAGGGCATTCCATGTTAAAACAAGGCATAACTGGCAGAGTAAAAACAAAACCAACAAAACCAGCTTCTAATGATAAAAAAAGCCCATCACGTTTTTGAAACGAGGATAAAACCTGTACGGTGGCTTTAAAAGAACTCGGTGAGCCGCGCCCCAGCGCGGTTGAGTTTTATTTGCAGCAAGATGGTGTTGTTCGTCCAGATCGCGGTAGCTTAGTGACTTATGGTGATGTTGCTGATGAAGATCAAGGCGGTGAATTGAATGGGCGCAAATTTTATTTGCACCAACCCGCCACGGCTGAATTAAAGAATAAAAACCTGTATGAAACCAGTGATGATGAAGTCAAAGCCAGTAATCAAGCCTCGTTAGCTCGTTTTGTGTCTGTGCCGGAAACCCAATTTCGTTTTAGTCTGCGTTTCCGTGATTTGCGTCTGTGGGAATTGGGGGCCTTATTGACGACATTGGAACCGGAATATTTGTTAAATAATATTGCAAAGTTGCCGGATGCAAACAATTTGCATAAATATGCCACTTCTCTAAAAAACCAATCATTACAAAAAGGGCAAAAACCAGAAGAATATCCCTTGTTGGCTCACAAATTAGGACATGGTCGTCCTTTGGGATTAGGGAGTGTGCGTATCGACATTGATAAAAAAATCATTGCTGAGAGTCCTGAAAAAATGTCACTGGATTCAACTGACCTTGCAAATGAAATTGTCGAAAAGGCTCAAACGGCTTTTATGAAAAAACTGAAGGAACGAATTGAAGAAAATCCGCAACTGGCAACCGTATTAAAAAATTGGTTAGGGGTACATCAATTTCGGGGCCAAATTCAATCGGCTTATCCTGAACACTATGATAACGAAGGAGAATTTCATATTTATGAATTTCATACTGCTTTGCGCCAACGTCATGCACGCAATCGGCAGTTTGAAAAGCCGAAGGGTAAGGTACGCAAAGAAACCTTGGTGTTGCCAGAATTAGAAACTGTTTTTTTAGAGGAAAATTAGTATTGTGAAAAAACCACTCATACTTTTTATAAACGGTGGCAGAACTGATGTGCAAGTTGTTATTAAAGAAAATGAGCAACTTTATCGGGTTGAAACTGCCAAAGACAACTTAAGGGAATTTCATCAAGCCTTGCTTGATAGTCACAATGACATAAACTGTGGACAAGCTTATCAAATAACTGAGCAGTTTATGAAAAAACACCGGAATTATGATGCCATTTGGGAAAATAAACAATTAGAACTGAAAAAGCGTGAAAACGCAAAAGATTCTGATCCAATGCCTGAAATGGTTACTGATGAGCAAGGTTCTATTCAATTAGTACCGGCTAAATTACTGAGAGTGGCCGAAAAATTGAACAGCGACTACCAAGTCGTCAAAGTGGTAGTCTTTTACACTCACAGAGAAAACGATAAGCAAGAACCCATTGCTGTTGGCAAAATTTTAGCTGACTGGTTAAAAGATTATTTTGCTTTAACAAGAGATAATGTCTATCACGTCAATATTTTACCAAACCGTAAAAGGATAGAAGGCCCTGATGAGAGAGATTATCCTGTCAACCGCGAAACGGTGAAGATTATTGACAAAACTGTGCGTGAATTAGCTGAATCGGCTGATAAGAATAGTATAGCTTGCGTTTCAGCGGCTGGTATGCAAGATATCAAAAATATTATCAAAGCTTGTGTGCGTTTCCATTTCCGCCCTTGGCAAGAACGCCTTATAGAAATGGAAATCAAAGAAAGGCAAGATGAAGCTGTTGAAATAAGTCAACTTCCAACAGCAGTAGATTCCTTTCATGCCAGAGAACATGCCATTTCCCTCATTCAGAAAGGCAATTTTTCCGGTGCTTATGGTGCAGTTAAGCACTTGGAAAATGATGACTATGAAAAAAACGGGGTTAAGAAAGTGGCTGATGTCAGTGCCTATTTTGCTGGACAATTGCAAGTGCAAGAGCAAAACGAGTCGGACAAATTGCCAAAGTATTTGCGAGATTTTGCTGATTCAAAAGCACCGCGTTGTTTACTGGTTGCCATGCGGACTGAAACTGCTTTATTAAGTAATCGCATAGCCGATGCCATTTCACTGACTTGCACGTTTTGGGATGCTGCGATTTTGGATGCCATAGAAAAAAACCTAACCAA
>JAYQWI020000982.1:0-2571 GCA_035871815.2 Candidatus Parabeggiatoa communis | reverse complement strand
ACTGAGAATGACTGCAAGAATGGTTACACGCTTTTTTTCACTGATCAGGATTTGTTGGGCAAGTTGCTGTTCAAAAAGGTTTTGTGCGATATGGAGATCATTGGGTAAGCTATTCATTGGTTTGCTCTATAGTACAACGAATTAAGAAACGAAGTTCAGCGAAGCTAAATAAACGAATAAGGCTTTTAGCTTTAATCACGATTTGAGGCCTTTATCCGAAAGACGATGATTGAAAAAATCATTTCAATCTCACGCAAAGCCGCAAAGATGCCAAGTGCTTAGCGGCGGGGCTAAAGAAAATAATTCTCTGAAAACTTAAAGATCGTTGTAAAGGCAAATAACATCAAAAACTTGAAGATCGAGTTTTAGGTTTAAATCACGATTTGAGGTTATCCGAAAAAAGAGCCATTATTTTTTTTCAATACTTTTGTTTGGTTCGCTAATTGAAGCTGTTTATCCTTTTCAACATGCGCCATTTGAATTTTCTGTGCCTCCTGAATAATGGAAAAGTTATGAAATTCAATCATGAGTTATCAGTTATTAGTGATCTGTTATCAGTTATCAAATAGTCTTTTAAAAGTTGAGTTTATTTTCCCCTATTTGAAACTAAGCAAATAATAAGTCATTAATAATTATTCAATTAACAATTTAAAAGGGCAGTTGGGTTATTGCCTATCATTCTCCGCCTTGCACAGACCAGACGTTTGACATATTGCTGTAATTTATTGATTTTAAAGTTTATGACAAAAATGACACTCAAATAGCCCAGATTTTAAATGTGAGGGCAATCACGAGATATTGCCTTTACAAACGTTCATTGAAAGTTGAATTAATCATAAGCTTGTTCATAAGTTTGTTCTTAACGTATAATGGCATTGGCCAAATTCTCTGGTATCTGTAAAACAATTTTCACGCGCCAATCAAAGTCGTCTGTTTTGTATTAAATATCAAACGTGCTATTGAGAAAGTACAAAATCGACAATGACTGTGTTGAAAAACACTTACGAAAATTATTGAATATAGTTGAACTGCATCTCTTAGACGACAATAATACGTTTGATGCCTTAAGCCTTTTAAAGCAATACAACTTATCCTTTTATGATGCTTTAATTATTTCTGCTGCAATAGATGCCAATTGTAATACCTTATTTTCTGAAGATATGCAAGATGGGTTAAAAATTGAAAATAGATTAACAATTATCAACCCATTTAAAAAAGCCGAAACTACAAATGTTTGTTACTAATTAGTTACCATAATATTGAAGATACAAACCATTGATAATTAATAAATAAAATTCAATTAGACATTGTCAATTTAGAGACTTAGGAAAATGCTCAAACAATACAGACGCAAAAATTGGCTGATATTTATTTAAACAATCTTCTGAAATTTGATAAATTCTGATTCAACTTTAAGGAAAAGAAATTTATGCAAAACATCACGTTACGTTCTCGTGTTGGTGCAGATGGCAATTTGCAATTGAACATACCCACCGCACTTCCCAATACTGAATTGGATGTGCTTATCTTTTTACAACCACTCAATTCCTCTGATATTAATAAACCAAAAAAATTCTCTGAGCGGTGGCGGGGAAAATTTAAAGGAATAGCTCACGCTAAGGATAATGCAAAACGGGATTTGCGGTTTGAATATTTAGCGGAGCGTTACGAATTATGAAAAAAATTTTCGTGGACTGCGATATACTGTTAGATGTTGGTTTAGAACGTGAACCTTTCTGTCACGCTTCCAGTGAACTGCTTAATTATCTTGAAGCTCATCCCAACACAGGTTTTATTGCTTGGCATTCAATAAGCAACGTTTTTTACATTTTTTCTAAGGCAACCTCTAAAGAAGAAGCCAAAAACTTCATTCTGGAATTATGTCAATTTATACAAATCGTGCCTACTTCCAATACTGAGGTTTTGTATGCCGCAAATTTACCAATGAAAGATTTTGAAGACGCACTCCAATGTGCAGCAGCATTAGCATGTGGTGCTGATGTGATTGTGACTAGAAATCTCGAAGATTACCAATTATCACCGATAAATGCAGTAACCCCAACCCAAATCTTAAATGACTTGCAAGCCAAACAAACGAAATCTGAAAAGGAATAGAGAGTATAACGTATGGTGGGTAGATTCATTCACTACATCCACCATTTTTGTTTTTACACAGGTTTTATGAGTTTTTCTACTGTTATCCTACGTTTGCTGACACAATATAAATAAGTAAACTTTGATGTATTCCTTGAACACATCATTATCGTAATCCCATTATTGTCAATTAAATTCTTGTTTAACAATCAATAATGAATTTTAGGACACTGACACAACAAATTTAATAAAAAGTCGGCCACGGCACTCAATTGTCAGTGCCAAAATCACATTATTAAGTACCTCGAAAATTCACAAAAGACTTGATATTAAATTTTTGGCTTCCATTCTAAGGTATATTCCCTCCCTATTTTCTGAGGGTTATGAAGGATAGGTGTATGGTTAGTGCATGGACGAAAATTTAATTTTTCTTTATAAAATAAATAGTTATATGCCATTTTTAAAACGAAATTTTCT
>JAYQWI020000981.1:0-5094 GCA_035871815.2 Candidatus Parabeggiatoa communis | reverse complement strand
TTTTCGGGTACGCTGTCACGCGGTAATACGCCTTTGACATCAATCACAATGCCGGTGCCTTGATCTAATAGGCTTTGTAGCCCTGTCCAACCGGATTCTATAAATGCTTGATGTGGTACGGCTAAGACGATACATTGGGCTTTTTGTAAACTTTGTTTAGACTGTAAGACTATGGCATGATCACGCATCACTTCTTGAACATCAACGACGGGATCATGCACTTGCACTTTGACACCTTGTTGTTGTAATGCCTTGGCAATATCTATTACGCGGGTATTGCGTAAATCAGGCACATTTTCTTTAAAAGATAAACCTAATAGGGTAACGGTACTTTCTGCTACCAGATAACCCTGAGTGCTTAACTGCTCTAAAACGTGCTGGGCAATAAATTCGCCCATACTGTCATTTAGGTGACGGGCTGCTGAAATGATTTGGGGCGTATACCCTAATTGTTCCGCTTTATGACTTAAATAATAAGGATCGATACCGATACAATGGCCGCCGACGAGGCCGGGCGTAAAAGGTAAAAAGTTCCATTTTGTACCCGCTGCGGCTAAGACATCAGCAGTATCTATGCCCATCCTATTGAAAATCATTGCTAATTCATTTATAAAAGCGATATTGATATCACGTTGGACATTTTCAATCACTTTACTGGCTTCTGCAATTTTAATACTAGGTGCCTTGTGTACACCGGCCGTGACAACCGATTCATACACTTGGGCAATAATCTCTAAGGTTTGAGGATCGTATCCTGATACCACTTTGATGATATTGGTGAAGTGATGGCTTTTATCTCCCGGATTGATGCGTTCTGGAGAATAACCTACCGTAAAATCAACACCACAGCGTAAACCGGATTGTCTTTCTAAAACCGGTACACACGCTTCTTCCGTCGCGCCGGGATAAACGGTGGATTCATAAACCACAATATCGCCCACTTTTAATTGACTTCCAAGCGTTTTAGACGCTTTTAAAACAGGTAACAGATTAGGCTGTTTCTGTTCATTTACTGGCGTGGGTACAGCAATAATATGAAAATCGGCTTGACGTAAATCGGTCGGATTATCAGTCAAGTGAAGCGTGCTGCTTTGCAAATCTTCTGGAGCCATTTCTTGCGTGCGATCATAGCCTTCATTCAGTTCAGCAATACGCTGTGCATCAATATCAAAACCTATCACCTCATCCTGTTTAGCAAAGGCTACCGCGACGGGTAAACCGACGTAACCTAAGCCAATAACCGATATCTTACGCTGATGTTTCATTCTTTTCCTCAATAGCTGCTCGGGGCCAAGCCGATAACAACGCTTTTACCAAGGTGGCTAAAGGAATCGCAAAAAAGACACCCCAAATTCCCCAGATGCCTCCAAAGACTAATACCGCTAAAATAATCGCGACGGGGTGTAAATTGACAGCCTCTGAAAATAACAAGGGCACTAAGACATTACCATCTAGTGCTTGGATAACAAAATAAATGCCAAGCACCCAAAAAAAGTCGGGCCCGACACCCCATTGAAAATAGGCCACTAAAACCACTGGCAAGGTGACGACTACCGCCCCCACGTAAGGCACTATGACGGATAAGCCAACCGCTACGGCGAGTAATGAGGCAAAATTCAAATTCAAGTAGGCAAAAGAAAAGTAGGCGACAGCGCCTACCAAAAAAATTTCATACACTTTACCGCGCACATAATTGCCCATTTGCGCGTCCATTTCTAGCCCTATTTTGTTGGCAGCCGTATGATCATTAGGGAGAAAACTGATTAACCAAGCAAATATCTTCTCTTTATCCTTCAGGAAAAAAAAGACTAACAGCGGTACTAAAATGGAGTACACCAGTAAAGTAATCACGGCCGCTATGGAAGACAATGAATAAGATAAGATGTTTTTGCCGAAATCTTGCACCTTTAAATGTATTGAGGCAATAATGCCCTCAACTTGGGTAGCAGAGATAAGTGGATATTTTTCAGGGAGATCTTCTAACAATTTTTGCCCTTTTACTACCATTCTGGGCAATTGTTCAACCAGTTGTGTTAATTGGAATGAGATTAAGGGTAACAAGACAATGATAATAAACATCAATAAGGCCACAAAGGTTGAATAAACCACAAAAACAGCCAGACTACGTGGAATATGCCAACGCTGTAGGCCTTGAATTAAACCATCTAGCAGGTAAGCAATGACGACACTGACCAGTAAAGGGGCCAATATTTTGTTCATCGTCATCAAAATGGTAAAGCTCGTTACCAACAATATTGCCAATAATACCGCTTGTGGATCGGAAAAATAGCGGTGAAACCATTTATTAATCACTTTAATCATCTTGCCTCACCTCATGAGAGAATTTTTGGTAATGTTGCAAAAAGAGGGCTTCGAGTTCATCAATCACTTCAATTTTATCACGTCCTTGTAGAATATGTTCAGTCATCAAGCGAGAAGTATCATTAAGCAGCGTCGCTTTATCAAGCATTGGGTAACTTTTTGAAAGACGCTTGATGGCAAGAATCACCGATTCCTTGGGGGGACGGGGTAATAATTCAGGTTCCGGTTCTGGTGAAGGTTTCGGAAGACGAGCGTATAAAAACTCAGCAAAAGACAACAAGGTTTGTTGGTGAGTTTTTGGTAATTGCTGAAAAATGTGCGATAAACGTTTTTTTTCTGAAGAAATTGTCATAGTCAAAGGCCTATTGAACATGATCACGACAATAATGATGTGAGAAGTTTAATAATTCTTCTATCGCCCGGAGGCGGAATTTTTGTTTTTGGTAAACAAAAGAAAATGGACGTTCTAATGTGGGATTAAGAGTGATTTTGTTGAGGAGGCCTAATTGCAACTCTTTATGAATAGCGGCATGCGACAAAATAGACACGCCCATATCGGCCGCCACAGCACCTTTAATGGCCTCAGAACTACCGAGTTCCATCACAATATTCAACTCATCAAATGACAAGCCAGCTTGATTGAAATACTCAGTAATCACGTCACGGGTACCTGAACCTTCTTCACGAGAAATATAGGGATAAGTCACTAATTCTTTAACCGAAACCGCTTTTTGTGTTGCCAACGGATGCTTGGGTGGCACAATGCCAACCAATTGATCCAGACGACACAATTCGACGACTAAATTTTTATTATTCACTGGGGCCTCTACCATACCCAAGTCAATCCGATTGTTTTCTACCATTGAGACAATTTCCTCGGTGTTAGAAACGCTTAGTCGAATATGCACTTCAGGATATTTCATTTTAAAGTCGCCTAACAAAACGGGTAAGAGATATTCAGCAATGGTTGTACTGGCACCAATCATCAATACGCCGTTAATTTCACCCGTCATTTCTTTAACTGTATTTTCCATCTGGACATAGTATTCAAAAATCTTCTCCGCATAGTCATAGACTTTCTTCCCCACTTCAGTGAGCGCAATGCGATTATGAGTACGATCAAACAAGCGCGTATTGAAATATTCTTCCAATTGGCGAATTTGAAACGTCACCGCTGGCTGAGTCGTATGGAGCACTTCAGCCGCTTTCGTAAAGCTCAGTAAACGGGCTACAGTATGAAAAACTTGCAAACGTCGGTCTGGCACAATTAGTTACCTCCTATATCGCTTGATTTTTTAGGGGAGTAGAAAGCAGCGCATCATAACACATTCCTAAACCCTAAAATGCCCCGTTATTATGGCTAATCACTAGCAATAATATAATGTCTAATACTGAATGTTCAACGTTCAGATTTCATTTATTAGGCCAGTGTTCTGTTGTTCAGTTCTGACCCCTGTCCACAGTGAACGGGTATGAAAAACGGATTTATCAAATTGTTGGCCTTCAACTTGTAAATGACGTTTCAGTACAAAATCAAATAACAGTGGATTATGTTCACGCACTTGTGTCAGTACTTCAGCCTGTTCAACAGTAATATACTGTTTTTCTTGCAGTAATTTTAAAGAAATCAGCGGTATTATCCCCGGTAGCGGATAATCAGAACCATAGAGTAAACGCGGATGCCAATCACGACGAGTTATCAACGTTTTAAGCGCATAGACACGGTTGATCTGTGTCATGGCCGAAATGTCGCCAAATAATAACCCGTCATAACGGGGATCATCCATCAAGCGCGTAAATAATTCAAAGTTATTCATATAAGGGGCATTTGGGCCTTTATCTATATCACGATTATGGCCTAATGAGGCACAGTGGGCAATGATCACTTTTACGCCTTGATCTAAAGCCCGTCGTAAGGCCAAGGGATTACCATAAGCTTGCGAATTGGCCCCATGAACCGCATTTTCTTCGCCGCAATGACACAATAAAGGGATATCCCAATAGGCCATCGCTTTATAAAAACGATCACAGCGTTCGGAGGCCGGATCAATCCCCATCGCGGGTGGCAGCCATTTTACGCCCCGCGCACCATCATGAACAGCTTGCTCTAAAGCTTCAACACAATCTGTTCGATAAGGATGAATTGAGGCCAGCCATTCAAACGTATCTGGTGATTGTCGGCGAATACGCGCCGCGTACTCATTAGAGATATAAAAAGCCGTTTGCTCTGGCAAACGTTCACCTTGCTCATTATAAGTATAATCGAATGCCAACAGGATAAAACGTGAGCCTTGCCCCCAGCGCAAACTTTTTAAACGGGCAATAAACCCTTCATCAACTGATAAACCCTCAACAGGGCAGGCGGCATTGAGATAAAAGCGAAACCTGACATAATGATTTAGCTTTAACAGATTCAAGAATTGAGGATTAATCCAAATCCCACTGTCTGTCTCTCCCATGCCGAGTAAATGGACATGCCCATCCCACATTTGTGTGGTATCGATCCCGTCTTGGGCCGACAATATCACATCATGATCGGCTAATTCAGATGGTAACTGACTGTTTAAACAGCGATTAAATAATCTATTGTTATCCGGCCAGTATTTGAAAAGGCTTCGTAGATTAAAATGATATATGGCGGCCGCAGAGCCTAATCCCAATACACCTAATAAACCAAGGAAATGACGACGTTGCATTATATTTCTCTGTTTTGCTCGGAATAAACAACTACAAGGATTGTATATAATAAAGGATTTGATTGTGAGAGTGTAA
>JAYQWI020000980.1:0-2928 GCA_035871815.2 Candidatus Parabeggiatoa communis | reverse complement strand
GACTCTGCTTCTTTGAATTTGCTCGAAACCTTAATGACAGACACCGAAGGACATTATTTCTTGATCATTGGTGCCTATCGAGATAATGAAGTTGATGCAGCTCATCCGTTAATGATTAGGTTGAAAGACCTTAAAAAAGCCCAAGTCACTGTGAAAACGATTTCATTGCCCAACCTATCTTACGATGATGTTAATACCTTAACCGCCGACGCTTTAGGAACTGAGCCAAGCGACGCTTTGGCTTTTATGGTTTATGAAAAAACGCAAGGTAATTCTTTTTTTACCCATGAATTTTTAAAATCCTTATATCAACAAAAATTATTATTTTTTGATTTCCAAAAACGTCAATGGGACTGGGATTTAACCCAAATCAAGGCCCAAAATATTACTGATAATGTGATTGATTTGATGGTCGCCAAGTTCCAAAAATTGAATGAAAAAACACAAAATATCTTAAAACTGGCAGCTTGCATTGGCAATCAATTTGAGATAGACACGTTAGCAATTGTCTGTGAACAAAATGTTTCCAAAACCAAGGCAGACTTATGGGAAGCGCTTACCGAAGAATTAGTGTTGCCCTTGGAAGAGTCTTATAAATTTGTGCATGATCGTATTCAACAAACCGTTTATTCTCTGATCCAAACTGAACAAAAACAGGCAGTACATTGGCAAGTCGGGCAATTATTGTTGAAAAATACATCGCCAGAACGCCGTGAACAGAGTATATTTGCTATTGTTGATCAACTTGATGCCGGAATTGAGTTAGCGACTGAGCAATCTGAACGGTATGAAATCGCCCAATTAAATTTGATTGCCGGTCAAAAAGCTAAATCTTCAACCGCCTATCAACCGGCTTTTAATTATTTAAGTGTGGGTATTAAGCTATTAGGTAAAATGGGCTGGCAAACCCAATACGATTTGATTTTAGCACTCCATGTCGAAGCTGCTGAAGCTGCCTATCTCAGCAATCACTTTGAACCAATGGAGCAATTGGTTGAGGTGGTACTACAACAAGCCAACACGCTACTTGACAAAGTTCAAGCTTATGAAATCAAAATCTTGTCATATATGGCACAAAATAGAATGTTGGATGCGATCAAAATTGGTTTGCAAGTTCTAAAATTATTGGGGGTTTCTTTACCTAATAAACCCAATACATTACATATTATTCTTAGCTTATTGCAAACCAAATTCATCGTGGGTAGAAAACGCATTGATGATTTGGTCAATTTACCTGAAATGAGTCATCCGGACCGGTTGGCTGCTATGCGTATTTTAGCGCGGATTACTTCGGCTGCCTACATTGCTACCCCGAAATTATTTCCACTCATTGTTTTTAAACAGGTCAATTTATCCATTAAACAAGGTAATACGACTGGTTCAGCTTATGCCTATGCTACGTATGGGCTGGTGTTATGTCATGTTGTGGGCGATATAAAAACGGGTTATCAATTTGGCCAATTGGCTTTAACTCTGTTGGAAAAATCCCAAATTAAAGAAATCAGAGCTAAAACCCTCTTTGTTGTTAATAATTTAATAAGACATTGGAAAGAACATGCCAAGGAACTATTAAAACCTTTGCTGGATGCCTATCAAAGTGGATTAGAAACCGGTGATTTAGAATTCGCTAACTACGCTGTCGTTAATTATCCTCTTAATTCTTATCTTATTGGTAGAGAGTTGACCGAAATTGAACAAGAATCAAATAAATATAATAACATAATTAGTCAATTAAAACAAGAATCCGGCATACACATGCATTATATATTTAGGCAGGTTATCCTGAATGTAATAAAACCAATTGAGAATCCGGGCACTTTAATGGGAGAAGAGTTTGATGAAGAAAAAATGTTACCTGTTTATTTGGAATCTAATAATGTCAATGCACTTTGTTATCTATATTGTAACAAGCTGACTCTCTGTTATTTGTTTCATGCCTATCCTAAAGCAGTGGAAAATGCGACCCTGGCCGAAAAATATTTAGAAGGGATGGTCGGATTTATGTTTGTGCCTATCTTTCACTTTTATGATTCTCTAGCACGAATTGCAATGTTTCATGAAGTCCAAAAACCTGAGCAAAAGAATATTTTTAAAAAGATTGCTACTAACCAGAAAAAAATGAAACAATGGGCACATCATGCTCCAATGAATCATCTCCATAAATTTTATTTAGTTGAGGCTGAACGTTGTCGGGTGTTGGGCAAAGATGGTGAAGCCAGAGAATTTTATGATAAAGCCATAGCGAAGGCTCATGAAACTGAATATCTCAATTAAGAAGCCTTAGCTCACGAATTGGCTGGCCAATTCTATCTGGCAAAAGGCTTACCTCAGATTGCTCAAGTTTATTTGCGTGAGGCTCACTATGCCTATCAGCAATGGGGAGCTTTGGCAAAAGTCAAAGATTTAGAAACTCGATATCCGCAATTTCTAGCCCCCAAAACGGCCAGTGCCATTTCAACGGATGCGACTATTTCAGCAACGCGAATGACTTCCACTTCGACAACGGGCAGTTCAGAATGGTTAGATTTGAACAGTATCATGAAGGCCGCTCAAACCCTGTCAGGGGAAATCGTTTTGAGCCGACTGCTTGAAAAAATGATGCACATCGTGATTGAAAATGCCGGGGCTTCAATCGGTTTTTTGCTTTTGCCTAAACAAGACAGTTGGTTTATTGAAGCACAAGGGCAAGTTGATAGCGATGAAGTCAAAGTCTTGCAATCTTTTCCGATTGAGAATCAACCGATTGCAGAAAGCCTCATCCATTATGTGGTAAGAACACAAGAAAACGTGGTATTAAATAATGCGAGTGTTGAAGGCCAATTTATCCGCGATCCCTACATTGTCAAACAACATCCCAAGTCAGTGCTATGTGCGCCACTCATCAATCAAAGTAAACTCTGTGGCCTCTTATATTTAGAAAACAATTTG
>JAYQWI020000979.1:0-4459 GCA_035871815.2 Candidatus Parabeggiatoa communis | reverse complement strand
ATAGTTGTATTGGATAAGGTGTAATCACTAGCGGTAATGCCGGTGCCGGTTACCGCTAAATCAACAGTTTGTGCGCCACTGACTGCTGCTGCGGCAGTTGCGGTGACAGTAATAGCGGTTGTCGCTGCTTCGGTGCCGGTGCTAGGGCTGACGGATAGATCGACGGTGGGGGCAGGATCCTGAAGCTTAACGACTATGTCATCATAAGCTCCTGATATTGTTGCTAAATTATTATCTTCTGTAACAGAAAGGTGAAACCAAGTTATATTAGTCCAATTTAAAGTAAGCGTCCCACTTCCTGAAAAATTTTGGTTTGACCCTGCACTTGAAGTGATTGTCACCGTTTCCTGTTCATTTGTATACTTAAAACTAACGAGTTCAAAAGTACCTGAATCTATAGTCATTTTGCCTGTTACAGAGGCCCCTGGAGAAGTTATTAATAGACCAAAATCATCTCCAAAAAGACTATCAAGGTTACCACTGAAGGTAAAACCGTTATATGTTGGCAGACCTCCACTGCCAAAACTTTGCATGGTTTCTTGAGCAGCTTGAAGGGAGGAAGATGTCATAAAAATCATAGCAATCAATGATGCAATCTTCAATGAGGAAAGTGGGCTAGTTTTTACCTCTTTCTTTCTTTGAAGCGGTAACCCATTTTGGGCAAATAAGGGAATAGATATTCCCCATAATAATTTCAAGTGTTTGGATAACATTGTTATTATCCTCCATTGGCTGAGTGAGTGTGAGTACAACGGATTTGCGGAATTAACGGATTGGGTCAAAGACAACCTCCAGCCGCTTGGGAGCCATAATTGGCCCAGTAGTGGGGCAATGATTCCCCAGAGAAATTTAAATAGTTTGGATAACATTTTGATTATCCTCCATTGCTTGAGTGAGTGTGAGTACAACGGATTTGCGAAATCAACGGATTGGGGCAAGGACAAAATGTGAGGCGCTTGGAGGCCCATAATCGGCCCGGTAATGGCGCAATGATTAGGAAGGAGCGTCCCGTAATATACCCCAGAACGATCAGTCGAAGATCAAATAAACGCAAAAGACGCAGACGCAAGAGTACTCGACATCAGTTTACGTCTTAGGCTTCGCCTGCGTGGGTATCTTATTTAGGCGCAACTCCCTAAACCGTTATACTCTACTTCGCTACAAATTGAGTTTTTTGTAAAAAGCTCAAGTGATGAACGGTGCAAAGTATTAAATCACAGAACGGTCTCATCAAATTAAGGAAGCGCTGTGTTATCGACTGGCTTTGGTGACTGTTTTTGATAGGGTTGTCTTGTCTGCAAATAAGGAACCACTTGATAATGTTTCTGATTAAAGGTGTATAGCGGTACCCCTAGCTCAACTGCCGTTTGTGCAAGTACATCAAGCAATCCAACATGGTGACTTAGATGATATTGAATGAAAAGATTAATCGCCTCATCACAGTTTTCAGGTGAAGGCCATTTGATTTCATAAGTGGCCAATTCAATTTGCAATTTTTCCTGTTCCAGCTTATTTTTACAGCCTTGAATCAATTCCATGAAGACAAATCCAGATAAAACAATTTCTTCCTCATCATCAAGGTTATCAAACCAATTGATAGCCGGCGGAAATTGACGTAAAATATCTATCATAACATCACTATCCAGAAAAATCATTCATAATTGATATGTCCTCGTTGTTGAACCTGTTCTCGCAATTGACGCGCATAAACGGCACTATCAATGATATTGTCATGATTTTTCCAAAGTCCAATCAATCCAGATTGACGTAACTGACGCACGGTTAAGCGTGTTCGTTTAATTGTCGTCACTCGCCGTGGCAACACAATCACATCAACGGCTTGTCCCGTTTTAAAGGGCAATCCCGTCACTGTCACTTGACCTTCTTTAGCAATGACTTGATGAACTTGAATAGCTTCCATCATAAAATATTCCCCCATTATCAATTATCAATTATTTTTGAATTATAGCCAACGATTGTGGAAAAGTCATGGTTTAGTGCCTAAAGGGCGAACACGCAGGTTCGCCCCTACAACAGATAGGATCAAAGGGGCAGCCCGATCGTGTTCGCCCATAAGAAATTGCGGAACAATAAATCTCCAATTTATTTTGTGACGATTCCTAAAGCGGCTAAGTTATCATGGTTTTGGGCCCGATTGTGGGCTCGATTTTAAAGGTAATATATTGATTATTAATGAGATAATTCGGATATCGCATCATGCGAAAGGCCTGTGTATTTCATCACAAAAGCTGAATTTAAAGCGTCGGCTAACAGGCCGTCGCAAAATAAATTTGGCACTCCAAGAACAGCAAAACAAATTTGGAACGAAAATCAGGATATTGCATTGATGCGTCTGTTGCGTCTGTTGCGTCTGTTGCGTTATTTTTGACATCAATAAATCGAGCCTATCCAAAACATCAATAATGGCTGCGATTATTAAGTTATGAAGTGATTAGTTATCAGTTATCACTTCAACCTCCACAATTATTAATTTATAGTTTTGGGCCCGATTGAGGGCCCTTTTTGAAAAGTATTGATTATTTTTGGGATAATGCGGATAACTCGTCAGGGGAAAGGCCCGTCAATTCTGCAATTTCGGTTAAGTCATAGCCTTTGGATAACATTTTGCGGGCGGTTTCTTGTTTTTCAGTGCTCTGTCCTTTTTCAAGGCCTTTTTCAAATTTCTCCTGCTGAAGTTGCTCCAAACTATATTCATCTTTCATCCGTGCCCGTTCTTGAGGGGAAACTGAATCTCGGGCAATCAACTCAAAAATCCGTTGAATCGAAGGGTGTTGATAAGCTGTTTCATTGACTTCTTCGTCTAAACTGTCCTGAATCGCTAATAACCATTCCCGGTAGGGTTCTGGGGTTTTGTCAGTCACATATTTTGGACAAGCATAGATAATCTTATGGGGAATTTCCTTTAAGGGTTTTCCGTCTAATGTTTTTGGATCGAAATCAACGGTTGCCAAATCAACTTTGTGCCGATCACCAGAGGTTAAAACCACAATGGTAAACACGTTTAAATCCGGACGATAGTCTTGTGAACTAGTCACTTGTTCGAGTAAAGCTGCACAATGATAATGCAAAAAACGGTCATAATGATCACCATAACGGACATGCTGAATATCAACAATAATCCGATTTTTTTTATCTTGGGCAAATAAATCAAAGCGCGAGTCAACGTTGCCAATTGGGGGATCAAACGATTTTTCCATTTCCACTTGGTCAATGTTGAGTTCAATGCCAATAAAATCTTTGACAAACGCTTTGAAAATATCAGGCTGAGAAAACGCTTTTTTGAAAATAACACCGTAGCGTAAGGCGGCGACTTTTTTCATTTAAGTTATAATTTATTGGGTTAATTAATAATAAATGATCATGATTTGTGACCCGTTTTTGGCCGTTACTAAAAACAGGAAAATAAACGCGAAAGACGTTAAAAAGGGCTTAATAGATTTTAGCGTTCTGAAGCGTCTTTTGCGTCTTTTGCGTTATTTTTTTGTTTGAGGGTACCAAGGCCAAGTCAAAAGCAAATCTGGACTGTTTTTCGTAAAAAGTATTATATTTGAATCAATCCCATTCAATGAGCTCAGTGCCTTTTTGGTAATGATGAATCTTATTCCTTTGACTATCGCTTGATGTATCTGACTTAAAAATTGTTTTAGGCTTTTGGGAACGTAAATAATCAATATATTGATCTAAATCATCATCAAATTGTTGAGAAATAGCGCAACGAATTTTACGGATATCTCTCACGATAGGCGCATCTTCAATCATAAGAACCTCCTATTAAATGATTGGGTGTCACTAAACTAGGAACATACAAGCCCATTGAATAATGGCACAAGCGAATTTGTTGAAATGTGTAGTGGGCAAATCGATGTTGAACTGATTAATATTAATCCGCGTAAATCATGACAATCAGCATTTCACATTTAGCGTTCTATTATGTTTTTAGATTTCTTGTTTTTTAACAGAATACCACCTAATGGAATTTGAAAAATATTGATATCAATGTTTATTTTGTAACAGCCAAGTATAACTCTCTTTTTTAATTTTCGTTCCAAATTTATTTTGCGAAGGCTTTCGTTGCAAATTTATTTTGCGAAGGCCAAAATTGATAAAGACCCTTTTTTTGGGAATGGAATGCTCCAACTGAGTGGGTGATGAAAATCAGATACCTTTGGTTTTCAAAAGTGGCTCCCAGTCAAGTCTTCCGCCATAAGAAAAACAATAAGTTATAATGTATCTTCATTTACAATTCACAATTCACAATTGTCCTTCTACCATCCAAAAACTTTTTGAATGGGCAGGCGAATATCCATAATCTCATCAATCACTTCAGTATCATTCATACCAAACGTTTTGAAGTTTGAGGCTTGTGAATAGATGGCTATAGCCCTGATTGCGGGTGTCACCAACCAACAGGATTTAATGCCAAGCGCAAAATAAGCTT
>JAYQWI020000978.1:0-2145 GCA_035871815.2 Candidatus Parabeggiatoa communis | reverse complement strand
TTTGGGTTTTTAAAGCCCAGCATTCTTAAAAGGGGGCAAACCTGTGTGTTTACCTACATTAAATCTACAAAATAACATCTGGTAGGGGCAGAGCGGCGTGTTTACCCTTGTGAGCTGAACAGGTTTTTAGATCACATTTTGGGAAAACAACAGTCATCATTTATAACGGATTGTTTATTAAACGTTTTTAAACCGTCGTTATTTCATTTTATAAAATCAATAATTTGTAGATGACTTTGACGAGGCCCTGTGATTTGGTAAAATTTTAACAAAAACCAACTCTAATTTTTCAATTCAACTTGAGTTGGATTTATTTTCTTTCAATGGTTATTTGATCAAAACATTTTCTCGTGATAAGGAATTGGGAAACAAATCAAAAGGTATGATATCATTTTATGATGATATAGATAATACGGATAAAGCTTAAAACGGTTTGACTTCAATTACAATCCTTGTCGTTAGCGGCGGCATGATTTAGACTTTTCTATTAGAATTTATAATATGATTCTATGTTGATAAAAATGAGGCACCATTAATTATTACCCATTACCCATTACAGCAGTGAGCGCGTTGAATGGGATTGATTCAAATACATCAGTGCGTTCCTATTTAATAATCCCAGTGCTCATAACCAAGAAGGTCAAAAATGATCAATCCAAAATCACACGATTCACTGTTCAAGTGGCTAATAACCGCTTTTACAAGGGAATTTTTTAAACATTATTTTCCCGATATCACAATAGGAGAATATAGTTTTATTGACAAGGAATTTATCAGCAAATACGAAACGCTGAAAGAGAGTTTGAAAGGCGATTTGTTTTTGGCAATGGAAGTTGAAATTGACGGCATACTCCAGGAAATAGTGCTTCAGATCGAGCATCAAAGTGAAAGAGAGGATGTTTCAGAGCGTGTCTACGAATATGCCTGTTATGCCTGGCTGTTGAAAAAGAAACCTGTCTGGAGTATCGTGATTTATACAGATGAGGCTATCTGGCGAAAACCGGTTATGGACAGCTTTTGGTACGCCTTTGATAGCCAAAACAGAAAGCAGTATCATCATTTTGATGTCATCAAGGTGAAAGCGGAAAAAAGTGCCGATTTGATCAATAAGCATTCTCTGATCTGCAAACTGCTGGCGTTAAAGGCAGATGACAGGCAAACCGATCCTGATGAACTGGTTTCTGAAATATACCGCACAGCGGCTTTCATGAAAGATGAACTCACTAATGAGCAATTGCTCCTGATTGACCAGTGGGTAGGCTTTTACAAAAAAGTCTCAGAACAGAGGCTTGATAAGATTAAAAAGGAGATCAAGATGGAGTTTATAGAAACCACAATCACTGAACATGTTTATAATCAGGGATGGATGAAAGGCGAAGTTCAGGGCGAAGAAGAGGGCAGAAAAAAGACGGCAATAAACCTGCTGAAAATGGGAATAGATATGGAAATCATCACTCAGGCAACCGACTTCAGTAAAGAGGAAATCAAACAACTAAAAAGCTTGTAATAAGAATAAGGGCTTGTCGGGGCGAATATAGATTCTGGTGCGTTAAAGGGCACATCGTTTTGAGTGCCTCGCCCCCATTGCATTGCTGAATGGCATTGACTGAAAGTTTATCAGTTTGGCAATGGTGCGGCTTCACCACCGCCAGCAAAAATCCACACTACCACGGCCAACCTCCAAGGCTATCGCGCTATGAAGCCAGTCCTGCTAACACTTTTTCAAGATACGAAGCATCCCATCCAGCTTTGAGCCGTTTAGTCTCCATGCCGACTTGAGCTGTATCTTCTTTATTCAGTAAATTTAAAGCAATGTGTCTTAAAATGGCAAAGTTTTCTGCACCGTTACCGGAGCAATTTCTTGATTCATCTTCCCGAAAAGCAATATCTAACCGGAAATAGCAATGAAGTTTCGATTCCCCAGTGTTCTCGACTTGCATTTAATAAACTTTCTGCTATATTTTCGGCACTACTTATATAGTAGCGGTGTTCAATAGTTGTCTCTTCCTTAACAGTTCTTTCAGATTCAACCATGACACCCGTTTTAAATCCTTCCCCATTTTCTGAACACTCTATATCCGGAAGCGCATCATAGCCAACCCAACAACGTCTGGACTCAATCCGTCCATGTCCTTTATCAAGAGT
>JAYQWI020000977.1:0-3347 GCA_035871815.2 Candidatus Parabeggiatoa communis | reverse complement strand
GTGAGCTGGCAAAAACGCTGCGAAAAAAATTCTCCGAGATGGATGGCATTTTAGTTCTCGCAGAAGCGCCCTATCAGGATCAATTAGGGCATGTCTCTGGCCATCAAAAAACGCGAGACGGACGATCTCATAAGGATTTGTATGATTTGCGACAAACCTTCAGCTTATTGCGTGGCGAAAAACAGGAAGGCGCGGCACTGGATACGCCAGTGGTATTATTGATCAATAAATGGGATCGATACAGTCAGATCGACTCGGCCCATCCTGATATTGAACAAGATAAGCTAGAAGCGTTTTTAAAATCGGTTCCATCCCCACCACATAAAGGACTGAATGATGTCTTACAACATTCAGTGACTGAGGACAATTTTAAGGCCTTTCCGGTGAGTGCTTTGGGGGCGGGCGAATTTGTGCGACTTGAGAATGGTGATGTGGTTGAACGGCCTAAACAAGTTCAACCTTTGAATGCGTTTGGCTTAGAGGATGCTTTTTTATGGTTAGCCCAACGGCGCGATGCGATTGATTTGCGGCATTATCAGAACAATGCCCTGAGCAATCTAAAACAATGTCAACAAAATGGGAAAACATTATTAAACCGTTTTCCGCCCAATTCAACGCAAGCTAAACAGGTTAAAAGCGTCTTAGGGCAATGTCGTAGACGGGCCTTTTACTATGCAGCGGGAACAGTAGCCAGTGTATTAGCCCTTGGGTTCACTGCCGAAACCACAATGGATTTGTGGAATTATAAAAAACTCACGACGGCGATTGAGAATCCCAATGCCACGCATGATGAACTCGGAAAAGCGGAACAATGGCTCACTAAGTATACTACCGCGCCCAATTTTCGACATTTGATTTCAAAACGCTTTGTCAGTTCGGACGATGTTAAAACCACTTTGACCGATTTGCAAACACGCCGAGAAACTTTTTTGTGGGGGCCAGTCGAAACTGCCCTAGAAAAGAATTTACAAGCTGCCGTGGATCCGGCTAAGAGATACCTAGAATATTATCCCTATGGCCCTCATGCGGAAGAAAGCCAAAATATCCTGCTACGCGCCCAAATCCAGGTACAGCAACATGAAAATGAAGATGTTTTCCGTCAAGTCGCTGGTCGTGTGAAAGAACATTGGCAAGAGGGTGAGACACTTAACGAACTGTTAGAGGGGTTACGCAAACTACCCGTACATCAGAACGCTGAAACGGATAAAATGCGTCAAGAACGGGTTGCATTGGAGGAAAGTGTCTTAAAACGTTTAGCGGAGATTGCGAGTCAACAAAATTGGAATCGCTTTAAGGCTGGCTACGATGACAAAATGCGGCGAAAAAATTTCTTAGCGGCGGCTCAAGCCTTGCAGAATCGCCAATCTGATGAACGTCTGGATAAGTTAAAAACAGAGTTTAAGCGTGTCGTTATTCAAAGAATAGAAGATGAGGTTGAACGTGCCTTTAAGGATTATCGCTTAAGAGACGCTGAGGAGATTTTGGGGAAATATGCCCAGTTTCCACTTGATTTACAACACCCCCCTAGCAGCGAAGGAGATGAGGTTATCAAGCGTTTGCGACATCAAGTCGCCCAGAGCCAAGATCAAGCTTTATATGAGGATGCCCTGAAATACAGGGATCGAGAACATATAGAGAACTATCTGCAAAATGCGCCTCTGCAATCCATGAAAAAAGAGGTTTCTGAGTACAAGGCTTATTTAGATATGATCGTTCCTAGTGTGACGATTTCTAAATTGAAATTGTTTGTTCGGATCACTTGGCTTGATGCTGCTGAGGGAAATGATAATGTTGTCAACGTCTCTTTAAATGGGAAGAATGTGATTAGTGAAACAAACGTTGAATCAGGCTTTAACCAATCAACGGTTTTCAGAAGTTCACGTTTCAGTGCTAAACCTTCCGATCTAAAAACAGTTGCGATCACAGTCATTGAGAAAGATTTATTTAGTGATGATGACAATGGCTCCGGGACAGTGAAAAAGAAAGTATCTGATTTAGGCAAAGGTTATACACTAAGCCTTCGAGCTGAGGGAAAAACAACTGCTCAAGCCTTTCTTCAAATGCTCGGCTATCCCAAAGCACCTAACTTACCAGCATGGCATGGATCGAAATGATCGAGTACAACGGATTGGCGGAATAAACGGATTAATGAGAGGACGTATTCGTTTATTTAGCGTAGCGCAGTTTCGTCAAACGTAGTCATCCGTTTATTCCGTTAATCCGTTGTACTACATTTAGAGAAAAGGGATAATGAATAAACCACAATTAGTAGCGGAAACGCCCCGCGCTGGCAAGTGGAATCATCGCTTTATTGCGGCACCGAATGGCAGCTTTTCAGATAGCGAGGTTGCCAAAATGATCGCGGCGGCTCGTAGAAACCCACAAGGTGATGATTATCTTGCGGTGATTGCCGAAACAACGCAATCAATGTCGGGCCGAACGGGTAAAGAAATATTAGTCTTAACGGGCGTTGATGTTAAAAAGCTCTCCGATAATCAACGTCAACAAATCGTTGCTCAACTTGAACAACGGTTGGCAGACTTGGCAACGCTTGTCACCGAAGAGATTGATTGGGATAAAGAGGGTCAAGCTATTTTGGTGAAGCGTCCAGAATTGGGTGAGTGGGAAAAAGGATTTGGGGACTTGACTACGTTGAAACCTCGGCGATATGAAAAAGCGGCAGTGCCTAAAAAACCTATTTCTAATCCTAATCGGTTTAAAATGGTCGGTGGAGTTGTTGGGATTTTGTTGGTTTTGGGTGTTAGCTATCTGGTTTATCAAAAAATTTATAACAATAATCCTCCAGAGAATGAAAATGTGGCTGGTGGAAATGGACAAAATGTTGGCTTTTCACCTCCTAAAGAAACTGAAGTTTCAGAGACAAAAACAGATGAGTGCGTTAAGCAACCAAAACTCGAAGAGATTGGAAAGATACTAGGACAGTTTAAGACATCTGATAGAAATCTGAAATGTCTAGGAGACTCGACAATAACTGCAAAAACAACATTAGAAGATTTCTTGAAGGCATACTGTTATGTAAAAGAATTAGATGAGGAGGAATATAAATTAATCGTACTTAATAATGATGGTACAGCAAGAGATTTGCCAATTCATAAGGATAAATTTAATCAATTAGAAGAAATATTTAAGACTTTGAAAGATTGCTTGTCAAACTCAAGTACTTCAAGCCAAAAATAGGCTTTAGCCTACTGGAGCTATCAGCCTTGAAATTTATTGCCTTGAAATTTATTTCAAGGCTTATCTTTTTTTTAAATGAGAGAGGAAAATTATGGGTATAAAAATACCACCCCAACCATCTGCTAAAAAAGTGGAAACTCAAAGCCCAA
>JAYQWI020000976.1:0-3573 GCA_035871815.2 Candidatus Parabeggiatoa communis | reverse complement strand
TGTACCACTTAAGTCAATTACCGGCTTACCAGAAACAAGTCGAGACAGAATTGCCCACTATCGCTTGTTTCAATCCGGAACATGATGCGGTTATGATGGGCTACGATTTTCATCTCACAGATCAAGGCCCCCAATTGATTGAGATAAACACCAATGCTGGGGGCGGATTGCTGGCCTTTCGTGCCAATTATCCCAATGTGTCTGAAAATGATGCGCCCTCAAAGAAAATGCAAGACACTTTGATTCAAATGTTTGCTCAGGAAATACGCCAATTTAGTCATGGTACTCAGGAAAAACCCTCTCAGATTGCCATTGTCGATGAGAAACCTGAAAGCCAGTTTTTTTTCCCTGAGATAAAAGCCTTTGCGCGGATGTTTGAAAATTGGGGCGTAGCAACAGCCATAGTTGATCCCAGTGAATTTATGATTGAAAATGATCAAATCTTACTGCGTGGCAAACCTGTTGATATGATATATGATCGGCATTGTGACTTTTATTTAGAAAATCCTATTATGGCTCGTATCAAATCGGCCTATCTCGCTCGCACGATTTGCCTCACCCCTAATCCTAGAACTTATGGACTTTTAGGAGATAAGCGTCGTCTGGTACTCTTGTCAAGTTCAGAAAGCTTGCTTCAGTTGGGGCTAGACAGGGCGACAACGGATTTTATCACTTCAGTCGTACCAGAAAGTTTTATGCTATCTCAGCTAGATTCTGAACAAATTTGGTCTCAGCGGCGACAATGGGTATTCAAACCGGTAAACAAATATGGCAGCCGTGGCGTTATCATGGGCAGTAGCTTGAGACAAAACCGATTTAGTAGCTTGCCTCCTGATGAAACACTGGTACAACGTCTGATTAAACCGTCTCTGACTTATTGTGAAAGCGACGAGAAACCCTTGAAAACGGATATCAGATTGTTTGTTTATCGTGATAAAATATTAGGGATTGGTGTTCGTGTTTATCGTGGACAGGTGACTAATTTTAAAGAACCCGGAAGTGGTTATGCTGCCGTGCGTATCATTTAGAGAGTGAGTGATTTATAGCATTTTCCTTTTGTGTGAACCGAAGGAAAGCTTCGCTAAATACATCCTTTGTAGGGGGCAAGCCCTTGTGGTTGCCCTCTTTTGTATTTAACCCAATCGAAAAATGCTATATCAACTTTCATCCCTTAGAGTCAGAACATTTCTAAGCGATTAGCTTGCAACTGTTGAATTTCATCACGCAGTTTTGCTGCAGCTTCAAATTCCAAATTCTCGGCATGTTGATACATCTGTTTTTGTAATTGCTTAATTTTTTTGTCCAGTTTGTCAGGCGATAACACGGCATACTCGGCTTTTTTATCAGCTATACTCAGCACGGGAATAAACTGAACTTTTTTTAAGGTGGGCAACAAAAACACGTAGGGAGCCCTACATTGATACTATTGGGGCCGGCAACAAAAACACGTAGGGAGCCCTACAATTCCCTAAACTCCTGAAAAAAAAGTTAAGTTTATCACCTCCTTGAGTATAACTTTTGGAAATTCAATATCTTTCAAAATTTTAAAATGTTTAACAACTCAATTCCAAATAAATATAATTCTGATAATCATCAGGACTTAGCATCATTTTCCAATTGACGCAAATAGGCTTTAATTTCATCCGGCGTCAGTCCCTTCAAACGTTCATCCGGTGGAATTCCCTTCAATCTCACCTCTATTGGCAATGATTCAATAAAGGGCATAGTATAATCACGATGAAACTCCTCAAAAGTATAAGACATACCAATTCCCTCTTTTAAATACAATCTATACAATTGCTCAAGTAATGATTTATCCGCTGGATCATGCCATTGGTAATTGACATCACCATACTCAAAACCCACTGCATTTCCACTAAATAACTGCCAGAACGCATTTTGTTCCTGTTGTTCCATTTGACTCAGAACAAGTATAATAATTGATCCAACCAATGGTGAAGAAATTTCGTAAACTCCAGCTTTTATCTTCTTAATATCCTTACCAAAATTCTTTTCAGAACCTAATAATTTCTGTGGGTAACTGGTACTAACAGCATATATCTGAAACTTTGATTCTGGTAACAATTTGTCCGGTTTCGGGCTAACCATTTTCCGATAACTAACATAATGCCCAAGTACTTCCATAATTGCCCACTGATTCAAAGATTCATTTAACGATTTGTACGTCAAAATATTATAATCGGCCAGAAACTCAAATCCATCTGGCAGCTTATCCAGTGGCTTGCCCTCAGATTTAGAGATAATCAGAACATCTACATATTGCCGTTTAGCAGACATGTTCTGTTCCGTTTTAACCTCGAAATTAGAACCCTTAAACAAGTCTATCAAAGCCAACCCGATTAAATCATGCCAGTTAATCACTTTTTTTTCATTCATAGGTTTATAAAGTAATAGATATAATGTCCTCACAGTCAAGAAAAATTAAATGAAATTGCCAATCCATAGAATTACCAATCTCTCCTACCGATAAACCGAAACTGGCATTATCGGCAAACCCTCATTATCATCTGGTGGGCTTTAAAAACATGTTACCCGCCATTTCACGATTTCAGGCTCAAGTTTTGCGCGCAAAACTTGAGCCTGAAATAAAGTTTAGCTTCGCTAAACTTTAGCGTGAAATACATTTAAAACAAGGGAAAGTTATCAGTTATCAGTTATCAGTTATCGTGCCATTCAACTTAATCAAAATAATTGATGGACGCTCATTATAAACGGTATTTTTATTTTTGCCTTGCATTTATAGATTTTAGATTTTAATCTAAGTAAAACTCAAAACTCGCATGAACATTGACTGTTCATGTTTATAGCTTTGTTCAAAAGCTCAGAGGTTCAGTTATTATTTTTTAGCAACTTGGGCAACTTAGGCAACTTAAACTTACCCTCAACATGGCACGATTTTCAAAGCCCCCTTCAGATATTTTCAAAAGGGCGAACCTGTGTGTTCGCCCAATTTTATTTGTGAAATAAGAGAAAATATCGTTTGCGCCTTTTGCGTCTTTTGCGCCTTTTGCGTCTTTTGCGTCTTTTGCGTTTGTTAAAAAAATATTATTTGTATGGATTTTTATGAGTTTAACTTATTTCTAAGCGATTCGCTTGCAACCCTTCAATTTCGTCACGCAGCTTTGCTGCGGCTTCAAATTCCAAATTCTCGGCATGTTGATACATCTGTTTTTGTAATTGCTTGATTTTCTTATCCAATTTGTCTGGCGATAACACGGCATACTCGGCTCCTTTTTCGGCGACTTTGGCATACGGCTCATTTGCGGGTACTTCATGTATCGCGCCTTCTAAAATATCGGTGATGGCTTTTTCGATACCGCGAGGGATGATGCTATGTTTTTTGTTATAGGCGATTTGTTTAGTGCGCCGTCGCTGGGTTTCAGTTATCGCTTTTTGTATTGCGTCTGTGATGGTATCGGCGTAGAAAATCGCTTGTCCGTGAATATGCCGCGCTGCGCGTCCAATGCTTTGAATTAAGGAACGTTCTGAGCGCAAAAAGCCGGCTTTGTCGGCATCAAATACGGCTACTAATGAGACTTCGGGCATATCTAA
>JAYQWI020000975.1:0-9236 GCA_035871815.2 Candidatus Parabeggiatoa communis | reverse complement strand
TTGCCTGAAAAGCCAAAATCACCTCAACCTGTAGGAAATGATTAACCATGCTGGGTTATCCAACTTTAAATTTGTTTTTGTATGATTTGCGTGCGGGTTTGGGACAAAATGAGGCCGACATCGAACAAAATCGCGCTGATTTCAAAAGAAAATTACCTGCTCACCTTGATAATGCATTATTTGATCAATTAGACAATGGGTTATTTGAAACAGAATATCTTGAATTATTGGGTGAAAAAAATAAAGTGATTCCGTTATCACCCGCTCCCGATTTTCCAAAGCATGACGGTTATTATTATCCGGTGCGCTTCAATGATAGCTATGGATTATTGTTAAACTGCTCATTCGCCGATAATCAGGAAAAAAGCGATTTAACTTGGCTTAATGCGTTGCAAAAATTAGTGGCTGATTGTGTTGGCAATCAGAAAGGCACGCTGGGAGAAACGTGGTTTTTTTCGGCACAGTTAGATTATTTAGAACAAAGTGCCGAGTTAGCGACAAAGGTTTATCAAACGTTAATGCCTGATGCCGACGCTGATGAAAATCAAATCGGCCAAAGTGATTTTTTAGGCGGGGTGATTTTTGAATTTTGGGGATATCATTCACAGGCGCAAGTTAAACACCATGTCATTATTACCTTTTATACGGATAAAAACGTTTTAGATCGAGAAACTGAATTTTACCCGGATTGGATGCGCTTATTGTGGTATCGGCATAAAATAACGTGGGCATACAATCAAAGTCGCCAATTAGCTCACAAATTGAAGCAAGGGGCAGTACAAATTCAAGCGTGTGAACAAAAGTTGCGTGATAGCACGAATGTCAATAAATTAGGGAGCCAACAATTACAAACGATTTTAAATGAGGCTTGGCATATCTTATCTGATTATGCCACACATTTAGATGAACTCAATGATCAAATTCACACCATTGAAATCAATTTAGGCAATTATGAAAAACGGTTAGTGAGATTAGCCGAAAAATCGGCCAGTGAATTGACGGTATTTACAAAATTTCAGTTTCTCACTCAAGAAAAGTATTGTTTACAAGTTCAAAAAGATTATGACGGTTTTAGCCCGAAATTGAGGCGATTAGAAAACATGATCGGTTATATCCGCGCCAGCGTAGCCATTCGAGAAGAAACGCGGGATCGTGATTTAGTGAATACTGTCGCGATTTGGGGAACGGGTTTAGCCAGCGGCGCGATTGTCGCTTCTCTTACCGGGCAACTGCCTTTGCTAAGCGAAACCAGCAGTTGGTGGAATTTTTTTATTTCACTGGGCTTTAGTATTAGTATCGCGATTTTTGTTGGATTACTGATTAAATTCAGGATTTGGTTGCGGCAAAAGCCCTCAAATTATTTTTCCGAACATCTATAGATCATGCCAAAATGGGGTGTATAAGACGCGGCGCGTTTTTGAACAGTTCAGAATAGAATAGGGGTAATTAGTAATTGGCAATTGGTATATCAATAACCAATGAACAATTCTCATTTTCTAAGACTTTTATATTTTTGATGGATTAGACAAAAGGCTTCTGTTCAAACTCGCCAGTCTGTCACCCTCATATTCAGATCAATGAATGTATTTTTCACGAAAAGCGGGCCTTCGCAAAATAAATTTTGCACTCCAATCACAGCGACTCAAAATAAATTTTTAACTAATTCGGAGCGATGCTTGAGGGCCCCTTCACATTGCACCGCTACCCTGGGCATCGATCCCAGTGAATGATAGAATCATTTTAAGGCCAATTCAAGGTGTTGAATTTGTTGATATAGCGTTTCCCGATTAGGTTAAATACATTTTTTTTGATGTAGGGTGGGTAGAGCGGAGCGCAGCGGAGCGAAACCCACCATTTCCGAGCGATACCCACCATTTCCGAGCGAGCCGTAGGCCAGCGAAGCTAAACCCTCCATTTTCGAGCGATACCCACTCGGAAATGGTGGGTTTCCGCTACGCTCCTACCCACCCTACAGTTACTGCGTTTCAGCCAACATAGCGATATTGTTTCATGATAGGTTTATTTTAAATTGCCCAAAGTCAAATGTAGAGGTAATTGGGGTTCTGCTGATAAACCTAATTCGGAGCGATGCTTGAGGGCCGCTTCACATTGAACCGCTACCCATAAATAACCCTCAGTTTCTTGAATAGTCGAATCATATTCAAATTCAATTTCTTGTGCCTGAAGCCTTTCCCAATTTTTTTTGAGACGGGGTTCTTCATTACGGATAACCGAAATATGTGTTCCCCATAATGGCGCTTGAACCGATTGCGTACTATACGTTTTTATTCTAAATTGATAACGCAAATATCGGCCCAATTCCGGATCGCATTCAATAATTAACCACCATTTTGTGGTTTGCCCATCTCGACGAATGAGATTGCCATGACGATTCAAAGGGGGGCTATAGCGAAAAATGCCTGTTGACTTGAATTTCATCTTGATTTTTTAATCCTAGTTTCAGAAACATCCACATATTCAGCTTATTGTCATGATTATTTGTAACAAACTGTCGGCTCACGCAGAGCCGCAGAGCCGCAGAGAATGAGAGAAGTTAAACAAACCGGCTTGAATTGTTTTTTGGGATTTATTTTTTTGGAACTTCCTTAATCAGTCAAATCAGCGTTCTATCTTTTCTTCTTTTCTTATCTTCTCAGATAGAACACAGATAACGCTGATGATCATGATTGACGCTGATTTTAAAATTGGAATGAAAAGCGGGCCTTCGCAAAATAAATTTGGAACGAAAATAACACCTTCGCGAAAATAAATTTTTCAAGAAAAGCGGGCCGACGCAAAATGAATTTCTGATTATAACGGATTTTGGGGAGACCATAAATGCACGACTATCTTTTCGCTTTGTCGTTTATGACGGCCAAGTTTGTTCTACTAAATTCGGCAATACCTCTCCCGATTTACCCAAAAGCGCAAAATGGACATCAGGCGTTAAGGGTGTCTTCTCTGGATTAATCTCAACCAACTTCGCGCCATATTCTAGCCCTTCATATGGCAGAGAGGCGGCCGGTTGCACTATGCTAGAGGTGCCTATACTCAAAATGATATCGCATTCACGTAATATGGCTATCGCCTGATGCAGTGCTTCTGCTGGCAATGGCTCGCCAAACCACACGACATCAGGGCGTAAAGGCCCTCCGCAATGAGGGCAAGGAGGAGGTACTTCTTCTGTCGGTGGCCAACTTTCTACCAAATAACCTGCACATCGACTGCGTGTTAGGTTGCCATGTAATTCAATCACCTGTTGATTTCCGGCACGTTGATGCATGCCATCAACATTTTGTGTGATTAAAATCAATTCAGGCACCTGCGCTTGCATTTTTACTAAAGCTAAATGGCCGGGATTAGGCTTAGCCTGCATTACCAATTCACGTCGCCAACTATACCATTCCCATACTAAACGCGGATTACGCTGAAATGCCTCCGGCGTTGCTAACTCTTTGGGATCATAACGTGCCCATAATCCCGTTTGTGCATCACGAAAAGTCGGCACGCCACTTTCAGCCGATGTACCGGCACCTGTTAATACCACCACCCGCTGTGCTGTTCGCAATAAATCTATTAGTGCAATTGGAATTTTTTGATTGTTCACTCTTTTTATTAGAAGCATTGTTTATCAAGATAAGTACTGAACCACCAATAAACGGGTATTTTAACGCAAAGAGACGCGATGCTTCGCGTCTCTTGTTCAGTAAACAAACCTGTGCCCCAAGAAAAAATGAATCATTAATGATTAACGATTAATAATAAATCGATATCCGTTGTAAATTTTAAGGCCTTGATATTAATCAGATTATTAACAAACCCCTTTTTATTTTTAATCAATCATTTTATAATATAGAAATACTTTTTTTTAAAATGAGGGTCATCAATATCTTTTAAAATGAATTAAATCAATATCTTATTGGCTTAAAGAACACCTCAATTGCAAAATAAAAAATGACACCGGTCGCCAACAGTCAAACCAACGGTAACCAACTGTAACCAACTGTAATAAACTGTAATAAACAGTAACCATTTGAAACACAATATAAATTGATTTTGATTTATAATGCGACTCTACGTTTGAAGAGGCAGGTAATCAAACGTTATGTTCTTTAAAAATCAATAAGTTATAATAGCCTAACCCAAATAACAGAAGTTTTAAAACGGATTACTGAGAATTCGATTTTATTTTTGACTGAAATATTTCAACAAACAAAAATTGACTCCTTTCAGTTAGAAATTAATAATTGGGAATTGGAAAAAGTTCTGTTATCAGTAATGGGTTGAATGGGTTATACCCTGAATGAGTAATGAATAATGGGAAGTGTGATTTTGTAAAGGCGAGAAATAAGGGATTTAACACTTATGTTAAATGCTCTAATCTCCAATACAACAAATCAGTACTCAAACAAAACACTGATTTGAATTAGTATTGGCTTTGTATTATTGACAAGCTATCAGTTATAAATGATTAACAGATTGATATGCTTGATATTTCATGATGTCTAAGACTAAATGATGAAATAAACTATAATTAATAGATATAATTAATAGATATAGTTTGTTCAATAATCGGTTAGCTTGATCAACATCAATAGCGACACATCAGTCTTTCGCAGATTTTTATCTGCGGCATCAGCATCAGCATTCGATTCGATATGTCAAAAAAGGTATTGATAATTGAGGTTATCATTGATAATTGATAACTGATAACTGATAACTGATAACTGAAAATGCAACATCAAAGCACTTTCTAAGTACATCCTATTGTAATAACATAAGCCGCTCATTAACTTTATTAGCCGTTAATGGTTAATAATGTGATTAAAACAAAACTCGACTTGTGTATAACGATGAACCCTTACTCAATGAAACCCATCATGAAAACTCAATTACTGATTCCAGATCGCAAAATCTTGACGCGAGTATTTTTAATACTCGGCCTGTTGATCCATCCAACAATCATTCAAGCGCATTCATCCAGCGTTTTCGCTGAAATGGCAGAAATGACGGGTGGCACAGCCATCATGCTCCCTAAACCCAAAGAGGGAGAGGAAGATGACACCGTTTGGTGTACTGCTTTTAATATTATTATGGGCACAGTGCGGCCCACGATTACGGCCATCACGCCGCTGAAAATTCCACTAGACAGTACGGTAGATTTACTCATTACCGCGCCCAATGCCAATTTCAATTCTTCAAGTGCTGTGCGGATTGATGGCAGCACTATCACGATCAACGAGATCACGGTGCAATCGGCTACCAAAATACGCGCTAGTATCAGTGTGCCGACAACAGCCGCACGCCAATTTTATGATGTCTTTGTTGACACCACTGTTGGAACAGAGAAAGAAACCGCACAAGGTAAATGTGCGTTGGAAGTGGTTGAAAAACCGTCTACGCCTCAAATTTTAAGCATCAATCCCAGCAAGGTGCAGCAAAATGCCACAGTTGACATAGAACTCAAAGGCATTAACACGGGTTTCAAAGAGGGATCCGTACTACAAATTGGAAATGGTATCACTGGAACAATCACGGAAGTCATTAGCCCTGCGCATTTAAAAGCCAGCGTTAAGGTTGATGAAAATGCCAACACCGGTTTTTACCATGTCACCGTGACAACCGACAGTCAAGTCGCAAAGGATACGCAACCCGGTGGTGCCTTACTGGTTTTATCAGATGCCTATAAAATTCCTGTGATTAAAAGTATTACGCCATCACAGGTGGGCCAAGGCAAAACCGTCACTGTTGAACTCAGCGCCGCAGATACGAATTTTACGTCAAGTAGCACCCTGAGTTTTTCTGGGGAAGGCGTAACTGCGACAATTGATGAAGAAAGCGTAGTAACCACAACCAGCATCACGGCAACGGTTGCTATTAATAAAGAAGCGCCGGCCGGCTATCGAGATGTCTTTGTGACAACCGGTGATGAAACCGCTTCGCTTTTGAATGGATTTGAAATCCGACTCAACGCGGAACCGACTGATATTGCGTTATCCAACAGCGAAATCGCTGAAACCAGTGCAACTGATAGCGTTGTCGGCAGTCTCTCAACCACTGATGCCGATACGACGGATACGCATATCTATCAATTAGAAGATAACGCGGGGGGCAGGTTTAAGGTTGTTGGCAATGAATTAAAAGTCGCTGATAACAGCTTATTGATTGCTAACCAGCAAGAAACACACAGAATTAAGGTTATATCCACTGATGATGGGGGCCAAGCTTATGGCAAATATTTTGCTATTAATATTAAATACGCTCCCAAGGATATAACACTTTCCAAAAACACTGTCACTGAGCGCAGTGGTCTCGGGGTAGTCGGTGCATTGTCCACCGATGACCCGAACTTAACGAATACCCACACCTATACCCTTATCGAAGATGCCCAGGGCATTTTCAAGCTGGATGGCAACAACGTACTGGTTGCCAATTCGGCTGCCTTGACAAAAGGCGAATATCCCATCAAAGTACGTGTCACTGATAACACCGGTATGACGTTCGATAAAACTCTGACTATCAACGTCACCGATGATCCCACCCCAACTGATATCACTTATTCTACCCTTATTGCTAAAGGTATCAGTCTGCCTACCTTCATCGCGATAGTACACACGCCAGCGGGAACAACCCTCGCTGAATTGTTTACCGTCGATCCTTCCAGTAATGACACCCATACCTACACCTTTATTGACGATGCCCATGCCAACGAACGTTTTAAACTGGATGGCAACAAACTGATCGCGAATCAAGCCCTTGATGAGGTTGATCACTACGAGATCAAAATCCGTACTACGGACAGCACGGCCCTGTCTTTCGACAAAACCTTGACCATTACCGTCAAGAATCTCACTTTGAGCCATAACACGGTTTCTGTCAGCAGTGAGGCCGGCACCGAAATCGGTCAATTGTCTATCACCCTGCCTTACGGCGGCGATACCGTTCACACCTACCTCTTAAAAGATGACAAAGGTGGCCTATTCAAGCTAGACGGTAATCGTCTATTGGTCGCCAATGACTCCTTATTAAAAATAGGTGATTATGATATCATCATCCGCTCTACGGAAAAAGAACAGCCAGAATTGTTCTTTGAAAAAAGCGTGACGATTCAAGTCATTCCAGACGACACCGGCGAGAATCTGGCTCCAACAGCCATTACGCTGTCCAATAACACCGTAACCGTGAATAGTACACCAGGCTCAACAGTTGGCAGCTTCGTAACCAGCGATCCCAATCCCGGTGACAAGCACACCTATACCTTAATAGAAAGTGCTGGAGATCGTTTTGTCATCGTCGATAACAGACTTGCCAACAGCGTTTCACTGGAAGCGGGCCAATACATCATCACAGTCCGTAGCACCGACAGCGGTGGTTTATCCTTTGCAAAAGAGTTCATCATTACGGCTACCCTTGCACCGGATGACTCCTCCTCAAACGCGCCAACCGGTATCACGCTTTCCAACAACACCATCACGGCCAATAGTTCACTTGGCACCCCCATTGGCAGCTTGAAAACGGTTGATCAGGATAGCAACGACACGCACACTTACACCCTAGAAAATGATAGCGAAGGGCGTTTCAGCATCGCTGGTAATCAATTACAAATCGCCAAAACCTTGGAAATCGGCAATCACGAGATCACCGTGCGTTCTACCGACAGCAAGGGGTTATCTGTTGATCAAACTTTCCAAATCGACATTGTCGCGGCCAGTGAAGATCAAGACAATGACGGTATCCTAAACTACCAAGAAGAGGCCGCACCCAACAATGGTGATGGCAACGACGACGGTATCCCAGACAGTGAACAACCCCATGTCGCCTCCCTGCTGCTCAGCAATCAACAAGACTACCTCACCTTAGCGGCCGACAATACTGACTGCCCTTTATCAGTTATCAGTTATCAGTTATCAGGTTATCAGCAACCTGAAGCACACGAACCCGCTGAAAGCATCAGCTTTGAAATCGCTTGCCAAGCAACCGATCCCACTTTGTATTATCACGGTGTCAGTGATTCCAGCGGCTGGACAAACCAACACTATCCAGACAACGCATGGCAAGACTTGCCCGAAGTCCAACTTGATCAACAGTTCATGTCTGATCAAATCGTCACAACAGCAACCCTTTCTCTGGAAGCTGAAAGCAATGCTGATCGTATTGTTCACACCGGCGGCATAGCTATCCAACAACTGACAACCACTACCCTACACTTTGCCAAAAACAGCCTAGTCATCAATGAATATGGCAACAGCGTCACAACCCTACCCACACTCGGCCAAGTAGAAGGCAACCTCATCAGCCTACCCGTCACGCGAACCGGCGCAACAGACAAGATTGTCAAAGCCCACTTCGTTTCAAACGACAGCGATGCCAGACAAGCTATTGATTATGCAATAGTTTCGCCAAAGAACGGCCAAATCAGCTGGCCCAAAGGCGACACAACAGCCAATATCACCCTCATTATCCTCAATGATGACATCGAAGAGCCCGATGAAAGCTTCCGGCTGCGCCTTTCCAATCCCACTGATGGTGCCCAATTAGGCACACCCAGCGAAATAGCCATACCCATCAAAGGCACCCAAACCCCCCCCCCCCCCCCCGAATGCAAACGTGATGATCCCAGATTGCTCCTATCGGACCCTAAAAACATCACCCTGAAAGTCGGGGATAAACCCATCACTTTGAACTTCACCGGTGGGCAAGACATTGACGATCAAGACAAACGCGCGCTCACGGAATCACCTGATTCAGAAATAGTGACTGTCGATTCGGCCATCTTCCCAAGAGAAGGCGGTGCCATCGTCACCCTAAGCCCCGTCGCCCCAGGCCAAACCAGCCTCATCATCAGAGACTGCCTCAGCGAAGCTGAAGTCGATATCATAGTTGAACCCGCCCTCTGCCCAAATGATCCGGCCAAAGCCTTACAACCCAAAACCGAAGAACTCAGCCTAGAACTCGGCAAAGGCAACTACCGCCTCCCCATCACCGGTGGACAAGGCGAGATCACAGTTGAGCAACCGCGCCACACCGAAGTCGCCAGCGGCGAACTGCTGTTCACAAAAGAAGAAACCTTCTTAGAAATCCATCCCAAACAGCTAGGCCATACCTACTTCACCGTCAGCGATTGCAACAGTGAAACGCTAATCGATGTCAGCGTCAAATCCCAATGCGACACCCTCGAAGCCAATGCGCCCAAAACGCTGAAAGTGAACTCCGATCCGGAAATCATCTTGATAGCC